>JAYUFG010000391.1:0-29487 GCA_043738845.1 Planctomycetaceae bacterium | reverse complement strand
CGAGCCTGTGACCCGAACATATCCACTAACGCATCAGGGCCTCAGAAGATTGCTCTTCGGAGGCCCCGATAATGTTTAGTGTATTTACGGCGGAACTGCCTCTACTGTGGAGCAGCGGCGTTATCAGGATCGACGTTACCCACCATGTGAAAGTGGTCATGGTCAATGTACAAGACTTCGCGACAGTCCTCGTCCACCAGAGTGTGTGGAATAGGCCAGCCGACGCGAGTGACTTTAGAGCAATAGACCGTGCATTTGTAGTGACAGTGATGCAATTGAGCCGGTCCGATCAATGGAATCACGCGCGGCGGATCAATGTAGTCCGAGAATTTCTCTTTGGTGATGCGCACGTTGTTGCGGGTCATTTCATGCAACAGCGGAACGCCCCCTTGGATCGGGTCGGCCTTTTCCAAGGCCCGCATTACTTCGTCATCCGACGGAGTATCGAGGGCTTCGGTCGGACCGCCCGGCGTTAGCGGCGGTAGAATCGGCGAGCGTTCGTACCGCTCGTGATTCCAAAATTTTTCTTCCAAGCGATATTGTTGGAACGGGCTGACCGGAATCGGAATTCCGAGAGGGCCAAGGTTTGGTCCCAAACCGGCGGGCGCAAGCCAGAAGCAACCGGTGTTCGTAACCGTCATGATCGCCACCAGAGCGAACGCGGAAAAGAGCGATTTGCGCGACATGATCGTATCCCTGAATGAGGTATCTAACAGCTTAGAGATAGTTATCGTGTTAATGTGTAACGAACTTGCGGATTTTTCTGGATTTGACGGAAATCCGGCCAGAAAATCCTGATTCAACTTGCCGGTGAATCACCGAACTTTCCAAGAATGTTTTTTCCCACGGTGCGCTGGTGCGATTGTTCGGTTCTCGCTTCGCATGCGCGGCGCGGCTAAACGTTGACCGAACAAAAAAACCCTCCGGAACACACGGTTCACGGAGGGCTTGAAGGACATTCGATAGACCCGACATTGGCGATTTAGTGACGACAGTGATGTCCACGATCATCGAAATCGAGGAACCACCATCCATCATCCCATTCGAGCGTGACTTTACGCCAGCCGAGCGGAACTTGCGGATAAGGATAGAACGGGCCGATAAAGGGCCAGGCGGTCGCCGAATATTGCTTCGGATAAGTCACGGCCGCGTAGTTGGGATACGAGGCGTAGCTGGGCCAAGCGTAGTTCGGCATTTGCGGGTGATCGTAATGGGCCTGAGGGGCTCCGCCACCCATGCCTGGGGCATAGGCTGGAATTGGCTCGCCGCCCGGCTGGCCACCCGACATCGCAGCCGGTTGACCTTGTTGACGGTTGTTCATGGCAACATAAGGAACGGGCCGTTGTTGCGGACCCTGTTGGCCCATCATTTGAGGACTTGGCATTTGCTGACTTGCCATCGGGCCGTTCGGCATTTGCGGATAATTCGGATTCATCGCGGGACCATTCGACGCGATCGAACGTTGCGGCTGCATGGCCGCCGCTGGTACGTTGTGAATCGAAGCGGCTTCATGGCTCGGCAATGATTGTGGCGGAGCCGATGGAGTTGTCTTGACCGTCGCGGCGACCGGTGCCTCGGTCGGTGCGGTTTCATACGAAGCATTCGTGGCCGTTTGACGGCGACGCATGCTCTGCTCACTCGACTGAGCCAACTTCGGCAGGTCCGTGTCCACAGTGGGCGAACCCGGCTGACGTAGTCCGCCCGAGCTGGCCTTGGATTGGGCCACGCTCAATTGAACGATGACTTTTTCCACGCCGGGAGTGTTGTTGGCCACGTCGACCGCAGCGGCCAGTTGTTCGTCGGTGGCGACTTTGCCCATCAAAATGACGGTCGCATCTTTCGCCTTGACGTCGATACTGTAACCTTTGAGCCGGCCGCTCGTTTTCAAATTACTGGCCACCGATTGGGCCATTTCTTGATCTCCGGCAAACGCGCCCGCTGGAATCCAGCTTGCGGCGGCAATTGCTATCCCCATCATAAAGCGTCGCATCATATCCCTCCTGTTTGAATCAAACGCTGGTCGGGTCACTCGCCCGGTCGTGTTCGGCCCAGATGTTCGAGTTTCGCAAAAACGGCGGAAACCGCCCCCAATTTACGGCACTCAAACCTTGCCTGGGACCAAACGCACAATGTCCTGACTATAGGTGTCGGTTGCCGGTTGTGCCGAAGGGGAGTTTTTTTTCGACTTTAGCGACTGAATCAGTCGTGACGGAGAGTCCGGTTGTGGCGGATAGGACCGCAAGCGTTTGCCAGATAAGGCTTTGCGAAAAGCGAGGCCAGGAAACGAGCGTGGCAACTTTCTTGCCGGAATTCAACGGGAGAAATCCGTAATCCACACAGACCTGGAAGAGTAGATAAATCAGGTGGGCTATTCGGTGCAAGCGTCCCGTGCTTGTTGAACGATATGTTGCCGCGTCGAAACGTTGTCGAGCGCAAAACCCTATAAATCACTGATTGGCAATGTCTGAACGACCGCTGAACTTTCTCCAGAAACTGGAACGGCTGGTCCCGTCGGAGGCAGCGGTGTGCTTGTCGAATCCCCTGCAACTTCGCTAGCGATACGACACCAATTTGCGGCCGCTCAATTTCTCTTGCTCCTTCAAATCGCGGACGATGGCTCGCAAATCGTAGTTGAATCGGGCTGCGTAGGCATCGCGTACTCGCCGTACTTCGTCGACAATCGGGTCTGACCAAGTCATGGTTTCACCTCCATCATTTCTTCCGGTGTACAAATAATTGGAGCCTTGAATCCTGTGTTGGCACAAGCACTTTCAATCTGCGCCCGCATCGTGGCGTTGGCAATGTGCCGACAATTCCACGTCAACAGATAGGGTCCCGATGGATCACCGCGATTGCAATGTGCAAAGTGTCGTTAAAGCGGTCCGTTAAGGATTGGCGCATCAATAACGGTCGCGTTCGCCGATGATTGGGGAATATGTTCGTTCAACCAGCAGGCAATTCCACCAGGTAATGGCGTGCGATTTTTTGAGGCCGCTTCCAGCGGCCTTCCCCGCGAAGCGGGTAATAGGCCCATGCTTTAGCATGGGTTGATCCCGTGCGAACCATCGCAATTCTCCCCCACCCCGCCTTCGGCGGGGTGGGGGAGAATTTAGAACGAGAAGGGACTCGATGGGCCGTGTCTGCGACCCCTGCTAAAGCATGGGCCTAATACCGCCTGCGGCGGAAAAGTCCCTGAACGGATTTAACCTACGATAATTCGCAATGGCTAAAAAAATGCGATGGTTATTTATGGTCCTGTCCTAAGCAACGCCCGAGCATTCGCCATTTTATTTAATTCGTACTTAATCGCCTCACTCGATGAGCCGGTCGGAAGGACGTCGCCCGTTTGGATGCTCCGCAAGCGGGATGTTTCGGAAGCAGAATCGGCGGAGCGATTGGCAGTGCCAACGACCGAGGTGGAAGTGGAGGCGGATGGCGCATGATCGCAGTAGACGGCACAGACCTCGACCGGAAATTCTTTCTGAATCGCATTCACATGTTCCCACGCGGCATGTTGCGCGTTGCCGTTCGGCGAGTCGCCATTCTGGGAATCACTATCGGGAATGCTCACGACGTAAACATGACCCGCCAACAAGGTCGCAATGGCCGTTTTCGTGGCCACCAAATCGTCGGCGTTTGTGCCACTTACTTTCGCTGACACAATTCCAAACCGCTGGGCCACGGCGCGCACGATCTTCAAACGGGAATCGCCGCTCATGGTGGAAGATTTTTCAGACGAGCCGTTCCAAGTCACAAACCGCGCAAAGCGATCCGTCAACGACGCGATCTGCAAACAATCGTCGGCCGTTGCCCCGTTGGTCACAATCAACAACGGTCCAAATTCCGGGATATGATGCAGCCCGTCCGGGTTGATTTGCCGGCGGCCAAAGCTGCGGGTCCAAAACAGCGTCCGCACCAAAAAGTCGGGACGGATGAAGACGAGCAGCAAAATCATCGCGACCGTGATGAGACTCCCGCCCAAAAACTGCACACTGGCCAAGGTCGGTGCTTTTTGCAATTGCTCAATGAACGCTGCCCGCAGTTCGGGATGTTCCTTAACTTGTGCCGACTGAATGTCGAGATGAAAAAATCGTTCGAGGACACTCGTCATTCCATAAAAGACGACGAGTGCCAAGAAACCGCCTGCGACGTTGATGAAGTTACTCATCGCCACGAGATTTCCCTTGCTCCCCTTGGGTGCGCGATGTTGTAACATCGTGTACATCGGGACGATATAAATCCCGGCGGCGGTGCCGATCATAATCAAACAAAACAGCATCGAGTTTTGCGTCTTCTCTGAGCGGACGGTGATCGCTAACGCGGCCGTCGTCACGACAAGCAACATCGCTCCAATGAGAACCAAACCCAACTCGAGTTTTTTTCCCGACAAAACACCAGCCAGTGCGCAACCGATCCCGACGCCGAAGCCCACCAGTCCAATTAAGATCGCCACCTTGAGCTCCGTCGAATCATGGACCGTCGCCGTGGAGGCATCTTCGACCAATGCGGCGAGACCACCTTCGGGTTCATTGACTTCGGCGGTCGAGACCCTGTTTTCGGGAGGCGCAGGCTCTTTGTGACCAAGCAACCTGTCGACCGAGCCGATTGACTTTTGATCGGCCACTTGCTGAATGCGCTCTTTGTCGGCTTCGCCTTTCGCTAACAGAACTTGACGCATGAACAAAGTCATAAAGGCAAAAAAGGCGATGCCCGCCACGGCCACCATCAGCGAGCGGCTCTTGGCTAAGACGCGAAAGTTCGACATGAAACTGGGTTTTTTGTCGGGCGAGGCGGGTGGCAAATAGTCGATCAAAAATGACCCAATGGCTCCGATGATCGCCAATAAAAATAGAATCGCACCGATCACCCATTCGTTTCCTGGAGTGAGGACGCCATTTTTGAGATTCGATTTGAGGTGGCCATACATCACTCCGCCGAACACGGTTCCGAGGATGTTGGCGGTGAAACTCGTCCCTTCTAGCATTCCATTACCACGCGAGAGAATCGAGTGATGAAGCAATTCCGGCATCGCGCCATACTTTGCGGGGACGAAAAAGGCGGAATGGGTCCCCATTAAGAACACACCCAAGACCACCATGATCGCGCTGGTAATGCCGAGAGCCCTGGGACCGAGGATGTTCCAGCTTTCGCAATGGGGCAGCAAGAATCCGATCAGGACCAGTCCCATAATGGCGACTTCTGCCATCTTCCAGGCGACCAAGATGTTCCGTTTGCTGTAGCGGTCGGCGATTGGCCCGGCGATGGGCGAAAAAAGTAAAAACGGCGAGATGAAGCAGGCCGTGACCGTCATGATCACGTCTTTCTCGGCCAAATAGTGCAATCCAAAGCTGACGCCTAAGTACCGCACGAGCATATCGCTGGCGAAAAAAATCGCGACAATGTGCGTGGCCTGATCGTTGAATGCCGCCAAAAATTGCGACAAAATCAGTCCGATAAAGCTGCGATTTTTTAGGGTTTCAGAGGGCTGATGGGGCATAAGGTGGGCGGAGAGGGGCTTGGGGCATACGTCCCTGCGTGCGGTGGAAGGCACCGAGTATAGTCGCCCTACCCTACTTAACTCAACCGGAAATAGGTGTTTGGTAAATTCCCACTAAAATACGGTGGTTTTTCGGACTGTGGCGATTCGTCAGGCGGTCCTTCTTTTCTTCCGCTTTAACGATCAAAAATGGTTTGACAAAATTTCACTCGCCAATTAGGCTGGGGATATAACTTCTCGCGGTGGTGGAACACCACTGCATTAACTAGGGAGAGATGCTGCTGAGGCGAATCGACATTCTCTGTCGGCCCCACTTGGGTTTAGTATTTTCGTTTCCCCTTGAACGTCAAAGTTCAGTGGAAGACCCCAAGTTTCAGCGCATTTTAGTCGCCCTCCCCGTTTTGATTATCCGCGCCCGTCCGCAGTGATCGTCGATTTTGCCTTTTCCATCGTCTCATCACGAAGAGGCCATTTGCATGAACACGATCAAGTTACTGACATTCGGAACCATTTTCTGTCTGTTCCAAGTCGTCGTGATCCATTCGGCGAAGTCGGACGATGTGATTACCGATTGGGACAAAACGTCCTATGAAGCGGTGGTCCGCGATACGGCCGGTTCGACAACCATGCCCGGCCCTGGCTGGTCGTCGCGCAATTTGGCGATGGTCACGGCGGCGATGTGCGACGCTGTGAACAATGCGGCCGCGTCGCCCCCGTTCACTTCCTACGCCTACACCGGCCCGACGTTTCAAAATGCGTCGTCCAAGGTGGCGGCTGCTTACGCCGCACACGATGTGTTGGCAAGTATCTATACCGCTCCCACACAAATCGCCGCGTTTGACGCACAACTTGCGACGTCGATCGCCGGAGTATCGGGCCAGGCACTCACCGATGGGAAAACACTCGGTCAAGCTGCCGCCACCGCCGTGATCAACAAACGGACGAACGATGGTGCCGCGACCAATGTTAGTTATTCGACCCAGCCCGGTTTGGGCCACTATCAACTTCAGTCGGGACAAACCATTTGGGGTCCGAACTGGGGCAATGTCACGCCCTTTGTATTAAACGCGACGCAAAAAGCCAATGTGGCAACGCTGATTGGTACGAAGCTGGACCAATTTATGAACGTCCCCGGCCTGTCGGCTTTGGCGACTCCGACCGCTACCCCCGCGTTCTATACGGCCATGCTCGGCAGTCCGAACTTTGCCACAGCTTACAATGACCTTGTCAAGTTAGGCGGTAACAGCGTTGGCACGTACACCACAACGCGCACGCTCGACCAAACTCGGGCGGGAATCTATTGGGGATATGACGTTGGCGGATTGGGACCACCACCCGTGTTGTATAACCAAATCCTTCGTAAAATCGCAGTGCAACAAAACAACACCGTTCAACAAAACGCTCGGTTGTTCGCCCTTTCCAATATGGCGATGGCCGACGCGGGCATTGCCAGTTGGCAAGCGAAATTTCAGTACGACATTTTTCGCCCGATAACGGCGGTGCAAAATCAATCGGCGTTGCAATCGCTCAACATTGCGATCAATACCGTCGATGCGGGCTGGACGCCGCTGGGCGCGCCGAACGGAATTCCCGGTTCGGCGACGATGCCGAACAACGCGCCGTTCACGCCGCCGTTTCCCGCCTTCACGTCGGGTCATGCGTCGTTCGGCGGTGCCCTATTCCAAACGATTCGCGATTTCTATGGCACCGATGCAATTCCCTTTACGCTTACCTCCGACAATCTGCCGGGCTTGCCGCGAACCTTCAATACGCTGACGCAGGCGGAATTGGAAAACGCCGAAAGCCGCATCTATCTCGGCATCCATTGGCAATTCGACGCCGATATTGGCATCTCGTCCGGCGATCTCGTTGGCAATAACGTATTTACCGGTGCCATCGTTCCGGTGCCCGAACCAAGTTCGTTTGTCCTCGGTGGAATGGGCCTGCTCGGTCTGCTTGCGGTCGCTCGCAGAAAGCGCAATAACCTACTTCAACGCGGCCAATAGACTCTCGACGAATTCGCCCACGTCGCGCAGCACATCCTTTCGGGGTTGTGTTTCCGCCGCCGCCATGCGTCGCACAATCGCCGATCCGACAATCAAGCCGTCGGCGGCGGGAGCCAGCAGTTTCACATGTTCCGGCTGACTCACGCCGAACCCGATGCAGATTGGCAGCGGCGTTTGCTTCCTCAGCCAGGAAACATTCTCCAACAGGTCAGGCGGCAGTTGCGTTCGCTCGCCCGTGATCCCCGTCACGGAAACATAATAAATAAAGCCGGTCGAGGTCTCCGCGATGCGGATCGCTCGCTCGCGGGGCGTGGTCGGCGTGACGAGTTGAATCAGACTGAAATCGTGACGGCGACAAATTGCGGCCAAGTCGGTCGCCTCTTCCACCGGCAGGTCGGGCACAATCGCGCCCGCCACACCCGCCGCTTTCGCATCGACGACATACTGCTCCAGTCCGTGGCGATAAACAATCGCGTAACTGACCATCGTAACGACGGGCGCGGTGAGCATCGGCGTGGTCTTTTTTAGCATCCCGAAAATCTGAGCGAGCTTGATCTTCTTCGCCAAGGCGCGCGTGTAAGATGCCTGAATGACCGGCCCGTCTGCAATTGGATCGCTATACGGAATTCCCAATTCGCACATACTCGCCCCGCGGCGAACAAGCTCCTTGAGGGCGTCGGCGGTAAAATCGAGATCAGGATCACCCGCCGTGATGAAGGGCATGAGAGCCTTTTGACCCGACGAACGAAGTTGAGCGAATAGGGTGTCGATGGCGGACATACGTATGATTTGGCGAGGGCAGGCCCTGCCGGTAGAGGCAACTGTTGAACTCGAAAATCCGTCCCAAATTATAATCGGCAGTGGCTTGCATCGTCAGCCCAAATCGCGTCCGCAGGTACGGCAGTGCGGCAATCTATTGGGTGGGAATGGCCAGAATTATCGGCGGCATTTTGACATTGTCGTCGAAACGCCGGTGGCCTAAGAGACGCTGGCAAATAGAAAAAAGGGGCAAATAGATCGACATTTCATAACGCAAAAACTTGCCGCTCCCGCGCACGAGAGTTGCTTGTCGGCGA
This sequence comes from Planctomycetaceae bacterium, assembly GCA_043738845.1. Lineage (GTDB taxonomy): Bacteria > Planctomycetota > Planctomycetia > Pirellulales > DASRSE01 > DASRSE01. Next base: position 20,908 of record JAYUFG010000391.1, on the reverse strand, counting down.
CACGCTTGATAGTCTTTGCAGATGAAGTATCAGCCACGACTCCATATCGTTCTCTATCAACCGGAGATCCCCTATAACACGGGGAGCGTTGGGCGAACATGCGTGGCGGTTGGGGCAAAGTTGTGGCTGGTGCGGCCGCTCGGGTTTCGCCTGGACGACTATTATTTGCGTCGGGGAGGACTCGACTATTGGGAGCATCTGGAATGGGAAGCGGTCGATGATTGGGCCGCGATTCAGGCAAGATTGCCTCTCGAGCGGGCTTGGTACTTCACCAAAACGGCCACGCAACTTTACACGGGCGTTAGGTTTCAATCCGAAGATGTCCTCGTGTTCGGCTGTGAATCGCAAGGCTTGCCTCCATCGCTCTTGGCCGAACATGCGGAACGCACGCTCCGGATTCCCATTCGTCCAGAAGCTCGCAGCTTGAATCTCTCCAACAGTGTCGCGATTGCGGCATTTGACGCAGCCCGGCAATGGGACGGATGATGTGGCACGGAACTCAGTACAGTTAACATCTCACGCCAATATCTGCGATGTACAACTGACCGACGAATGACTTTGCCGAAGGAAGGATTAAACCTGGTTTGGCGGCGACGAACGTACAAGTATGGACGGCTCGAATTGTGTGCGCGGCCGCTTGGCCCGTGTCGCAATCAAGACCACTGGGCAAATCGACCGCGAAAATCGGCACGCCACTGGCGTTCATCGCGTCAATCACGGCGTCCAGCGGCGGACGGGGTTCGCCCGTTGAACCTGTCCCCAGAAGTGCGTCAACCAACCAACATGCGCCCGACAACGATTTTTTCAGCCGATCTATTTCGTCAGGCAGTTCGATCTGTTCCCAAGCGATTCCACTCTTTTGCACGATTTGGAAATTGACTGCGGCGTCACCTGACAATTTGCCGGGATCGGAAAAGAGCAGCACTCGGACGACATGACCCCGCAGTTCAAGATGTCGGGCGATCACGAAACCATCGCCCGCATTGTTTCCCTTGCCACAACCGATGACGACGGGTCCAGTAATTCCCAATTCGCACAAGTGATCGGCGGCACCTCTTCCCGCGTTCTCCATGAGAACAATGCTGGGGATGCCCAACTCCGCCACGGCGCGGCGATCTATTTCGCGAACCTGTTCTCGGGAGAGGACGAGCATGAATGTGAACTGTCGCAGAGGTTTTCTAAATTCCCGTTCCGCCAGCTGGATTGTCGCCGGGAAAGTTCTTTTTCAACCATTGCTCCAAGTCGCCGGTCGATTTCTGACGCAATTCCTTTTGGTACTTGTCGAACAATGACGAGACCATCCGGGCCAGTCGTGGGTCAAGTTTGTCCCGCACCGGGACGAGGTCGGCCAAGGCACTGGTTGCCTGCTCAAAGTTGCCTTGCAACGAGCGCACAACAGCCTGGCCCGCAAAACCAAAGGCCCGGTTTTGTGTTTCGATTTTGTCGCGTTTTGTGAGTTCGTCGAAGATTGTCATCGCCCGAGTGTAATCGTCCTGTTCTAAATAGAGCCAAGCCAGTTGTTGTTTCGCCCGGTCGCCGTAGGTCTTGTCATTGGGAAAGTATCGTATGACGGCCCGCCAAGCATCTTCGGTATTGAGAAAACCGGCCAGCAGTGATTGGGCCTCGGCGGTATCTTTTTTCTCAACTCCATAGGTCGTCTTCGCCGGGCCGGACAAGAGATACGGCTCTCGTGTGGTAAATGCTAATCCGAGTCCAACGACAAAGGCTCCCACGGCGACGATTGGTAAAATCGTTTTCCACTTCGACCGCGTTTGCAAAACAAGGGCTTCGGTTTTCATCAAATGGCCCAAGCGTTGTGTCGCTTCGCTGCGAGCATTCAACACTAAGAGGTCGCTGCTGTTCCACTCATCCATGTCGTCCGGCCAGCCTTCCCCCTTTACCTCCGATTGCAACGCCCGTAGGTCTTTCATCAGGTCGCGGGGGGTGGCATAACGATCGCCGGGCGATTTCGCCAACATGGTATGGACAATGCGACATAAACCGGCGGGCAAGTCGGGCCGCATTTTCTCCAGGCGTTCCGGTTGGGCATTAAGATGCTGCACAGCGACGCCCAGGGCGGTTTCCCCCTTGAACGGCGGCTCGCCCGAGAGCATGTGATAACAGGTCACACCGAGCGAATAAATGTCACTGCGAGGATCGAGCGGTTTCCCCTCGACCTGTTCAGGGCTCATGTACAGGGGTGTGCCCATCGTGACGCCCGCTTGCGTCACGTTCATCGCCGGACCGTCGCCCATTACGCGGGCGAGACCAAAGTCGGCGACTTTGACCTCTCCCGTCGGAGTGAGCATGATGTTCTCTGGTTTGATGTCGCGATGGACGATCCCTTGCTCGGCGGCCCGTTGCAAGGCGGCGGCAACCTGTCGCAAGATGACGACCGCCAGCTTGAGATTCGGCAGCCCTTTGCGCGTGATCCATTCCCGCAGATTCATACCGGGAACGTATTCCTGAGCGATGAAGTGAATTCCGTCGATTCGCCCGACCTCGTGAATTTGGACGATGTTCGCATGCACGAGCGAGGCGGCCGCCTGGGCCTCTTGATGAAAACGCTTGACGTAATTTTCGTCGTGGGCGAGGTCGCTTTTGAGAACCTTCAGGGCAATCTGTCGGCGGAGTGAAAGCTGTTCGGCCAAATAGACGTCGGCCATTCCACCCCGCCCCAACCGTCGCAACAAACGATAATCACCCAATTGACGACCGGAAAGGTCGCCATTGGCTTGCGAAGGTGAGGGAGTTATCGCGGGATCACTCATAAAGGTCGAGAAGGGGGGAATACAACCTGGATCACGGGCCTTGAACGGGGAACGTGTATAGTATGGAGTCGGCCGGGAGAGTTGACAATGGACGCCCAATTCGCGAGAGAAATCCCGGCCGAGTTTCGGTGATTTGTCGGCAAAAAATCGCGTTTTTGCGGAAAACAACGGCCCCGCATCCCGCTCGGATTTACGCAACTTCATGGCCGCATGTCCCTGGAATTCGCAGGAGCAATGGGCTTGCTAGCACACTATCTTGTGTTGCTAGCACTGCTAGTCAACAAGATGTCTAGGGGTGGTTGTCAGGCATTTTTCAGATTGTAAACTCCCCACCTGACTTTGCTTCTCTGACCCCGGTGACACGGCGTCGTTTTAGTCCACTTCAAAGCGGATTGTTTCGTTCGGAACCGACGTGGGAAACAGTTGAACTGTTTCATCACACGGTTCGCGTGCGAATCGAAACTCGTGATGAGGTGGTAAGTAGGATCGTTCGTAGGATCGAGGCTCTCCGATAGGGATATCGCGTTTTGCAACGTGCCCATGATGGGCGTTAGCGACTTGTCACGACAATTCAACCGGAAGACTGTTTCGCCGCAGACTCGACCATTCGGTCATTCGAGGCTGTGGTGCATGTGTAGTCGATGATCGACCTAAAGTTCATCCACCGGTTGTCCGTTCGCAATAAGCCGTTTTCTCTCCATCAGCGGTTGGCTGCAACGTGGCCTCGAATTCCAGGTTTCTTTCCATAACCGGTCCAGGGTGGGACCAGAAGAGATTACCGATGTTCAAGAAGCCGCTGATTGGGATCAATGCCGATTTTCGCTCCGCAAAAAAAGATATGCCAGCGTTTTCATACGTTGCGGCGGGTTACTACGATAAAATTATGGAGGTCGGCGGGATTCCCGTCGTTCTGCCTCCCCTCTACGAAGCAGCCGACATTGATCGAGTGTTGGAATCACTCGACGGCTTTATGATGATCGGTGGAGCCGATCTCGATCCTCAGAGAGATGGTTTTATGCTCCACCCTTCGATCCGCACGATGGAACACCGTCGTGAAGAATTTGATCGTAAGTTGATGGAGCAAATTGCCGAGCGGCGGTTGCCCTTGTTTGCGATCGGCGCAGGAATGCAGTTGCTTAATGTTTCCCAAGGTGGAAACCTGTTCTTCCATCTGCCGGAAGACATGCCAAAGGCTCTGCCGCATAAAGACCCACTCGATCCGGCTCATCGTCACGGACTGCAAGTGATGCCCGGCTCGTTGATGGAACGGGTTTACGGTGACGGGGAAATTCGTGTCAACAGTATGCACCACATGGCGGTGGACGAAGTCGCCCCCGGTTTTCGCGTCACAGCCCGTTGCCCCGACGGAGTGATTGAAGCTATCGAAAGCATTCGCGAGGATTGGCTCGCGTTTGGCACGCAGTTCCATCCGGAAAGCGAAACGGCCTCGGCCTTGGACATCCGCATTTTCGAGGAATTTCTCTGCGGGATCACCGGCGAAGTCGCCATGATCAAGTTGGCTGCCTAACTCTGTGACGAATGCGGATTAAGCCACGTCAAGAATCGTGGCGCAATTCGTTCCTCGTTCGCAAATGTATATCTAACGAAACTCGTGTCAGGGCGCAAGGATTCGCGCTTTGGTTCCCCCGGACCGGTCCGCACGGAAGTGGACCGCCCGGGCTTGTTTCGTTCTCCTCAAACTATTCAGCTTCGGCCATCATCGACGCACGGCCGGATAGTATGGATTGATGACGACCGTTGGTGTTCCGGTTGTGCCGCTCCATTGCTCCGGCATGTAACCGTTCGATGTCCAATGGGCCGAGTAATCTCCCATCGTAGGAATGGGATCGGCTGTCGGACGGATGTTGGAATAACCAAACCAGCGTCGCGCATTCAGGCGGGCCTGTCGTTGCGCACCATCGAATTCCGCATTACGACGAACAGCCATCTTCGGGTCTTCGTATCGCTTCTGCTCCTGCGCATAAAACCACATTTCGGGCGTGGGCGAAACGTCGCCAACCGACAACCCATCGCGACGGGCATCGACCCGAGCAGGAATCGGCTCTTGCGCCACCGCAATGGTAGCGGAAACGAGCGGCAAACAAACCACGAACAAAGCGAGACGTTTCATCGAGAGGCTCCCACAGAGCATTGAGGGGGAAAGGATCATCCGGCGCGGGCTGCACAGTCTTTCGCAGAGTGCCGACGCTGACTTCTATATTACGGTTCGGCAACGGCAATGGCTTTGGATTAGCACGATTTTCGGGTCTATGCCGAAAAGTGCGGCCATGAGTGTGAGACTTTGCCGGTTGGGGAATCTATAGGCACTCTCGTAGTAGACCGAGCCGATTTTGCGGAAACCTAGGGGGTAGACACGGAAAACCTGGAAAAGTTACGACAATTCGTCATTTCCCCCCCTTGCAACTATTTCAATAGAGAGGAAACTATTCCCTAGGCGGAAACTGCTCTGCGGCGAAAATAGCGACCAACTTTCGTTGGACCGCTTCGTCGCTGAGGCAGCCCTTCGTTAAAATTCCTGTTGTGCAATTTTTCTATTTTTCCCTGATCGGACCGCCGCGACCGTTCGCCCGTGCCTGATTCAAAACTTTGGAGGTGCTTCGATGAAAAAATTTGCTATGTGCTTGATGATGGTTTGTGTGAGTGTGATGTTTTCGGGTTGCGGAGGCTCGACCGATGCGGCGAAGAAAGCTGCCGATGAAGCGGCAAAGAAAGCCGCCGACCTTAAGGACAAGGGCAAGGAAGTGATTGAGGACGTTAAGAAAAAGGGTGAGGAAGGCATCAAGAAGATCGAAGGCGCGGTCGAAGACGGCAAGAAAAAGGTTGAAGGTGTCGTTGAAGAAGGCAAGAAGGCCGTTGAAGGTGTCAATCCGTTTGGTACTGAAAAGTAGTCTGTCATTTTGTAGGTCAACTACAGCGTGCATCTCGCGGAAAATTCCACGATGCGCCCTGACTATGTGGATTTGTACGATAAAATATGCCGGGGTGTTCTCGGCGAGATTTTGATTCGATCATTCTTCGTTGAAAAGGAAGAACCATGAAGAAGTTGCTTGTCGCTTTGATGTTGGTCATTACGACCGTTCCGATGTTAGGCTGCGGTGGAACTCCCAAGAAGGACGACCCTAAGGCCGACAGCAAGACCGATCCCAAGACTGATCCTAAGCCCGAAGAGAAGAAGTAGTCTCGACTTCGACTCGCCGTTTACAAGATGGCGTTTTCAAAATCGCAATCCACGGGGGAGAACGCCGCAGGGTGTTCTTCCCCGTTTGCGTTGTACTCCTCGCGGCCCAATCGGTCCTAACCCAGAGTGTCAACGGGGACGGGGAACTCGTTTGTTCACCTGCGTTTTGCATTGGTTCGCCTCGGTCGCGAATTTCAGCCGGTCACTTTCTCGCCGCTGACAAGCTGTGCAGATATTCGATCAGCGTTCTTTGCGGTCCGATGTTCAACGGGCGAACCTGTACCGATAAGGGGGCCGCTGTCCCTTCCTTGCGAAGCGTTGCCAGATAACCTTGCAGCACCTCCCTTCGCTCCGGCGTCGTTTCTAACAGCAGATGGACCCAGGCCCACGCCTCGGCGTAGTCCATTTGCGTCATCGCGGCCGGATCGGTCAGCTTTTCCAACCGCAGCAGGTCGGGCTGCCATTCTCCTTGATTCAACGCCGAGAGCAACTGCTCAACCAACGGCCAATTCAAGCCGTGCGTCCCGCGCGGCACTTCAAAATTCTTCGCCAATCCCTCGTCGAGCCAGAGCGGGATGTTGCGGACCATCGAGTGCATGTATCCGTGCGAGACTTCGTGCCGCAAATCAACCGCCATTCGGTCGCCCCAAAACGCATAGACCATAAGCCGCGTGTCGCTTTCAACGAAGAACGCCCGGCGGTCGGGCAGCTTCGGATAGGTCGCTTTCATAAACGCCCGATACGTTTCCTCCGTGCCGAACAAATAGACTTGAATCGGTTCTTTGGACGGCATCATCCGAAAGGTTTGGCTGACATCGCCCCGCAGGAGTTTGATTTCCTCCAACAAGCGGTGATCGAGCGGCAAGGAAAAATCGCTGGTGATGACAAGTTGCTCAAGCGCGACGGTGTTACTACCGGGCGAAGGGTGTGGCGGCGCAGCGGAATGCCACAACTGGCACCCGGCCAAAAGCGCCGAGCTTAATGCACACCCCACCCAGCCGACGCGCATCGTGGTCCTCCGTGACCAGCTTGAATTGTAGCCGGGAATGAAACTCTCCCTGGCGTGAAACTGGGCGATTTTACCTGTAATCCGTCAGACGCAAAAGAGCAGTCTTCTAGCACGGAAAAGGGGCACGGAACCGTTGTTTGGTTAGTCGTCGTGGAAGGTGGTCATTCGCGCGATTGAGTACGTGATAAACTAACCCTCCTTCGGCGGCTCGTTGTGGTCGTCCCATGCGATTCAAGATACCTAGCCCGTTGTGTTTTATTGCGGTCGGGCACTGGGGAGAACGTATCGCGAGCGGGCCGTTTCGGACCAATTTTGTTCGTAACCGCGTGGTCGTGAGCCATCCACAGTCGGTCCGGCATTGGTTTCGGGATAGGGGTCAAACCGCTCCGCCTTGCGCCGTTGGCCTTCGACATTCTCGGTATTGAACAGGTCGGGCCAAGCTGTGCCATGGCAGCCTGCCGTTGAGATGAGGCAGAAACCACTGGCCAGATAAAACAGTGTTCGTCGCAACATGCGAATCTCAACGTCAAAATGAGAACGGATTCCTGCCAAAATAACTAGCAACAAGAAACACAAGGTGGCGAATTATAGGGAACGTCACGCAAACGCAACATACGGAAACACAACGCCGCAAACCTCCCCGTTTCGCCGATTTACCACGACTGGCCTACACTTACCCGGCGGCATACCGTAAATTGGCAGCCGCTTACAAGTTTCTGTCCGACTCCCTTTTTGAAAAACGGCGAAATAGCCTGTGAATTCTCCCACGGTTGTCCATTGGATTGGCTTTTTCGTCTTCGTCGGGATCATTCTCCTACTCGACTTGGTCGTGTTTCATCGCGACTCGAAGGAACCGACGTTTCGCGACAGTGCGAAATGGACTGTGATCTGGTGCGCCCTGGCACTGTTTTTCAACGGAATGGTCGGCTACTATTTTGGCCACCACGCGGCGGTCGAGTTTCTCACCGGTTATCTGATTGAATGGTCACTTTCGATTGACAACGTGTTTGTGATCGCCCTGATTTTCTCGTTTTTTGGCGTGCCGCTGAAATATCAGTACCGTGTGCTGTTTTGGGGGATTATCGGGGCGGTCGTGATGCGGCTGTCGTTCGTACTGGCGGGCGCCGCACTGCTGCATTACGTGGAATGGGTGACGTTTATCTTTGGAGCGTTCTTGGTCTACACGGGCATCAAACTCGCCTTTCAAGACGACGAAAAGCCCGACCCGGAACGTAATCTGTTGTTTCGTCTTGCAAAGCGGTTTTTTCGAGTGGCAGAGCAGCCGCACGGTCAAAAATTTTTTGCGGTCGAGAACAATCGGCTCTGCATGACGCGGCTGTTTTTGGTGCTGTTGGTCGTGGAGAGTACGGACCTGGTATTCGCTGTCGATAGCGTCCCGGCGATTATTAGCGTCGTCAATAAGAAAGAAGACTATTTTACGTTCGTCGTTTTCACGTCGAATGTGTTTGCCGTGCTCGGACTTCGGGCACTTTATTTCCTATTGGCCGGAATGATCGACGCCTTTCGCTATCTGCACTATGGCCTGAGTGCGGTGCTGACGTTCGTCGGCTTGAAGATGATCGCCGAACAAGCGTTCGGGCTCTCCTTTTTCAAGGAAAACTCGTGGGCGTCGTTGGTTGTGATTCTGGGCTTGCTGGGTGTCTCAATCGTGGCGTCGCTCGTGGCCGACCGCCGACATTCGATTGTCCACAATGGCAAGGAAGAGAGTGAACCGGGCAAGGTGACTCAGGAGCGAGAATCCGACGACAGCGTTTGAATGATTAGCTCGAACAGACTCGAACCTCAAAGCAACTTTGGTAAGGCCAGAAAACATCCCAGAGTGAAACACTGAGAATCCCTGCCCTGCCGCCTCGTATGCTTGCTTTTTCGCCGGGCCTCAAGTAGCCTGGAAGCCTGATCGAGCCTGCCCAATCTGCCATTCCTTCCCCTCCAAATCCCTCCGTCCGAAAGCAATCATTATGTCCACGCGCAAATTTCTAATTGCTGCGAGCCTGTTCGCTTTGGTTACTTCCATTTCAATGGGGGCCTTCCTGCTTCGCCCGTCGCCGGTCGGTGGAGAAATGGTCGTCGCGACCGAACAGTTTTTGACCTTGCTCACGCCCGAACAAAAGAAGCAAGCAAACTTGCCGTTCGCGGGCAAAGAACGTCTCGATTGGCACTTCATCCCCAAAGCGACTCGCAAGGGATTGCAGATCAAAGAGATGACGGCCGAACAAAGAAAGCAGGCCCATCTCATTCTCAAAAGTGGTCTGAGCCAAATCGGTTACGACAAGGCAACCACGATTATGAGTCTGGAGTCGATTCTCAAAGAGTTGGAAAAGGACAAGAAAAACGGGAATATCCGCGATCCGGAACGCTATTACTTCACCATTTTTGGAACGCCTGCCCTGCAAGGCGAATGGGGTTGGAGCGTAGAGGGACATCATCTGTCGTTCAACTTTGTCGTTCGTGATGGCGTCCTGTTCGCGACGACGCCGACCTTCTTCGGGGACAATCCGGCTGAAGTTCGCACCGAGGTGGAAGGTGCCCCCAAGAAAGGAACGCGCGTTTTGCACGCGGAAGAAGACATCGGCTACAAGCTGCTCGCCGCGCTCACGCCGGAGCAACGTAAGACGGCGACGATTGCCGACAAATCTCCGAATGAGATTAAAGCGGCGGGCGAAACCCATTATCCGAATTCCGCCGCCGAAGGTTTGGCCGCGAAGCAAATGACGCCGGAGCAAGTCAAACTGCTGAATGAGTTGATCGGAATTTACACCCAGAACGTCCCGACCGAAGAAGAAACGAAACGTCTGAACGCGATTCAAGCGGCGGAAATGGCGAATGTTTATTTTGCCTGGGCAGGCAGCGATCAGCCGGGCATCGGGCACTATTATCGCGTGCAAGGCCCGACCTTTGTCATCGAGTTTTGCAACTCTCAGCCCGACTCGCAGGGCACTCCGGCCAATCACATCCACACCGTCTGGCGCGACATCGCAGGTGACTTCGGCTTAAAGCGAGAGGTGGGCAAGTAGCGGTTTCTTCCATCTGCCGTATTAGATCGGTAATGCCTTGCCGCAAATCGGCGGTCGAACACTTGAACGGTGTCGTTGTGAATACCACCACATCCAAACATTGGGAAGAGCGGATGATGTCGCATCTGGAGAGTCTGGCTGCCAAGATGGTCCAGAGTCGGGATTTTGGTTACCTGTCGACCGTGGCGGACTTGTTGGTCGGCCCTGAGTGGTCCGGGATGGAGTCGCCTCGCAGACGAGGACAGGATGCGATACTTGGAGCAGATGCAGATTGATTTCCATGTTCGCGGAATGGGGGATTCCAAGTATGGGAGTGACCCAGACTATTCCGCCATTCATGAGTTGATTGAGTTAGAGTTTCGAGCAGTGAGACGGCGTTTATGACACGTAACCATGTGCTGCGGCGGAATGGCTCGGCGGCGCGACCCCGTGCTACGCCGCAAAGAAGTCCATCGCCCCATCCGGGGCGAATCGAGAAAATTAACTTCACTCGGCCAAATCGTGATGAACATTGACTGATGCCGAATCGGTCGTAAAGTGCGGCGATGGTTGACGGTACATTTGCGGTCAAAATTCTGTTCGGTGACTCATGAAACCCGCTCAACCATCCAATCTGCGGTCAGCGAGCTTTACCGAGTCTTCAAACCGTATCGCTTGGGCGACGATTTCACGGGATGCGACCATTGTATCTCGACGTCCGATTCTCGACATTTGGCCACGATTCCGCTGCGGGAACTAACGGTTCGTGATCTCGATCATTACGCATTCAAGGCGATGACGACATGGGGCACGGATCGTCACTTCAAACACTTCTTGCCACGACTTCTCGAACTTGCAACGGACCACTTTCTGGCGTTCAACTTCCCGGAGGTTCTGCTGGGAAAACTCACGTATGCGAAATGGATTTCGTGGCCGGAACCTGAACGGCGGGCCATCCATCAGTTCCTCGACGGCTTCTGGTTACATCAACTCAACTCGCCCGGCGACTTTCCGACGGATGAACGCATACGAACCACACTCGGCGGTCTTGCTCAGGCGTGTGACACCATTCTTCCATTCCTGGAACTCTGGACTCAACAATCCGCCCCGCTGCCCGCACTGCACCTGGCCCAACTGGTCAACGATACGTCCGATGACATTATGACGACCGGAACGGTTAAACTATGGGGTAGTTCTTCGGCACAATGTCAGGAATTGGTAAAATGGCTTTCGTCCCAACCTCCGCTTGGCCTACTCGATACGTTTCGTCATGAAACGAACCGAACGTTTCCATTGGTACTTAACCAACTCGATGGCATCCGTGCCGCGACATCAACCGAATAATGTCATTTAACCAAGCGATGCACGAATCTCAAACGCAATTCTCCCCAGGCCGCCACCGAAGGTGGCGGCCTGGGGAGAATTTAGAACGAAAATTTTCATGGGCAGTACGTGACCCATGCTAAAGCATGGGCCTAATACCGCCTACGGCGGGAAAGTCCGTTAATGGACTTACGATAAAACGAATCGCTACCAAGAAACAGTTGCGACACTCATCTATGCCAGGCCCTGGTTTCTACTGCGGATTTATCGGCGGCCAGTTCAGTCGCATCGGTTAGCACAACTATTCTCCGCAACCATTCACGTATGATGTCGGCTGACAACAGACCGGCTGGCATGTTTGCTGACAGCATTGTTGAGGGCAACACTGTTGTTGTTGCGGCTGTTGATACATCATCGGGGCGGGAGCGACTGCGTATTGCGGTGCGGCAACCATGATCGGAGCGGGAGCGACCGGTGCCTGTTGATACATCACCGGTGCCGCGATGGGTGCGGCGGCATAGACCGGCGGCGGAGCAGCATACAATTGCTGCGTCGGATAAGTCGGGGGTGCGGCATAGGCCGTTGGGCCATAATAACCACCCGAGCTTCCCGGAAAACATCCGCGACAGCAACAACCGGTCATCGACGCGACTCCGCACAAAAACAATAGTCCGAGGGCCAAATTTTTCATGTTGCGTCTCCTACCGATTGCTGTGGGGATGTGGGTCCGTAATTCGACGAGAATCACCGCTTTCGCGGCGACCCAAGCGGTGGTTTGACACCACCGACCTGAATCCGAAGGGGACCGTACGAAAGGCCTTGCACTCCGTCAAGGTCAGTTCGGCAAATTCCGCCGATTGGCCGAATAGGAAAACCGGGCAAGCACTTCAACTTGACATCGCAACAGAAAGTTCTGCTCTACTCTCTACTCTCTACTCTCTACTCTCTACTCTCTACTCTCTACTCTCTACTCTATGTCGCCCGGTTCCCCAGCCCCCGTAGCCGCTCGACCATTTCCGCCACAAGGTTCGCGACAAATCCAATTTCCTCCGCCGTATTAAAACGACCGATCCCAAATCGCAAACTGCTCCGAGTCAGATCCTCACTCAGGCCGATCGCCCGTAAGACGTGGCTTGGCTCGGGATTCGCCGATGTACACGCACTGCCGGAACTAACGGCGACATCCCGCATACTCATCATCAGTGCCTCGCCATCAACATCGGCAAAACGAACACTAAGGTTGCCCGGCAATCGCAAGTCGTGCCGCGTCAACGCTGGACCGTTGCAAGCAACCTGCGGAACAAGCCGGTTGATTTTATTCCACAGATCATCTCGCAGCATTCGCAATCGTTCCGATTCGACGGGCATCTCATCGAGACAGAGCTTGATCGCAGTCGCGAACCCAACGATGCCCGGCACATTAAGCGTTCCGCTTCGCAGACCCCCTTCCTGACTGCCGCCATCCAGTTGCGATTCAAGTTTCACATGCGGCGTTCGTCGGCGGACGTACAACGCACCAATTCCCTTTGGCCCGTAGATCTTGTGGGCCGTGAAACTAAACAGGTCCACTTGCAATTGCTCGACATCGACGGCGATTTTCCCGACCGCTTGCGTCGCGTCGCAATGCAGCAAAACCCCTTGGCGTTTGCAAATTTTTCCGATTTCGGCAAGTGGTTGAATGATTCCGATTTCGTTGTTGGCCAACATCACACTGACCAGAATCGTGTCTTTGCGAATTACGTCGGCGACCTGTTGCGGATCGAGAAGTCCTGCCTGTTCGTCGGCGAACGGCTTGACGTCCAATAGGGTCACATCGAAGTCGCGACGGCCGAGTTTCGCGAGGGGATCGAGAACGGCTTTGTGTTCCGTCGTCACACTGACAATGTGGTTTCCCTTGCGGCGAGCTCGTTCGGCCACGCCGCGAATGGCCAAATTGTTGCTCTCGGTCGCCCCGCTTGTAAAGACGATTTCGCGTTCATTGGCTCCAATTGCGGCCGCGATTTGCTGACGAGATTGATCGACCGCGTCTCTGGCTTCCCAGCCGAAGGCATGATTCACACTCCCCGAATTGCCAAACTTCTCCGTAAAAAATGGCAACATCGCCGCCACGACTCGCGGATCGACGCGAGTTGAGGCGTGATTATCGAGATAAATTGGGAGCGAAAGTGTCACGGAATGAATTCTTGACGTTGCCAGGGGTGTGAGATTCGTGCGAAATCAACTATGGAACGCGATAGCACACCCTCCATGCTAGCATCGCTAGACCGCTATTTGAGCGACCTTGCCGCATTTTCGCAAAACTCCTACGATATGCCGCCCGAAAGTTCGCCGGAAGTCGGGACAGAGAATAAGTTTAACTCCCACCGGTCGATACCTACAATACGCTGGCCAACCCCTCTCGAGCGAAAGGAAACGCTCCGTCGTGACGCGGTTCTTGAACACCGTTTGGTTTCTCTCGCGCTGGGGGCTGTTATTGGCCGTCCTGGCCACGGTCGTTGCTTGGCCTTATCTAAGTAATCGCATCGACGACGAGATTCGGCGGCAGGTTCTCGAAAAGTTCACGCAGCATTACCCGACCCTTTCGGTCGAGATCGCTTCCGCCCAACTGGTGAAGGGCGAAGGAATTCGGATTCGCGGTCTGACCATTCGCGAGCCAAACGTGGAGGGTCCGAAAGGAGAGTTGACCTCGATTGATGAAATGTTTGCGACCTGTCCGACCGGTCTGACCGATTTGGTGAATGGGGATTTGGTCGTCTCGCGAATTGTTGTCCGTCGCTTGCACGTTCGTGCCCGGCTCTTGGCCGATGGGACATGGAACGCGGCCAAACTCTACCCGTTGCCGCGCTTCAGCCAGCGTTGCGCCGACGCACTCGTCATTGAAAATGGCTCCTGTGAGTTAATCGACGATTTGGCCGACCGACCGCGACATTACAACGTGAAAGATATTAGTCTGTCGCTCACTCCCCACGACGGAACGTGCGACACGCCCGCCTGTGATCGGACGATGGAAGTACATGGTACGTTCGCCGCCGATCATCTGTTGCGAGTGGAAGTTGCCGGTCTGCTCGCTCCGCAGGGCAAAGGCTGGGCCTTGTCGGGCAGCGTCGCTGGATTGAACGCCTGTCCAGAACTGTTCCGCTGTTTGCCCGCGAGTTTCGATGATCGTTTGAAGGCGGCCAATTCCATTCGCGGCGAGGCCGACGCCTCGTTTCAAATTCGCTACGCGCTCGATCAACAACCGCCGTTGCAGTTTCAAGTTGCTGGCCAACTGACGCAGGGAAGAATCGACGACCCTTTGTTGCCCTATCCGCTGACCGATTTGCTCGTCATCGTGCGGGCCGACAACTCGGGTGCGACGCTCGACCAATTGACAGCCCGACATGGTGACACGCGATTGCATTTGACCGGTCAACTGGCGGGCTATTCGCCCAACAGTCCAATTGTGATTGAGGGGCAAGCGAGACGTCTCTCGCTGGACCGACGCGGGGCGGAGACATTGCCGGAGAATTTGCGCGTCCAGTGGAAAAAGTTTGAACCAGCGGGAGAGATCGACGCCGACTTCAAAGCCTCCTTTGACGGTCAAAAGTGGCATCCCGAGGCCCACGTGAAATGTCTCGACGTGTCGTTCTCGTACTTCAAATTTCCGTATCGTTTGGAACGGGGGACCGGAACGCTCGACCTACAAAACGATGCGGCGACCGTGCGAATGACGGCGTTTGGCGGTGGACAACCGTTGCGGATTGAAGGAGAGTTTCAGCATCCTGGTCCCGACTTCACGGGAAGTCTCGAAATTCGTGGCAAGAATTTGCCGTTTGACGAAAATCTGTTCGCCGCACTGCCGGAGAAATCTCGCGATGCGATCCGTGCGCTCAATCCGCAAGGAACCTTCAACGTCGAGACCAAGTCGTGGCGGACCGATCCGAAAGAAGCTAACCTGCACCACCAGATGGCCGTGCATTTGAATCGCTGTGCGATGCGTTACGACAAATTCGCCTATCCTTTGACGAACATCAGCGGGACGCTCGACATGGTCGATCACCGCTGGTCGTTTAAGGACTTGCAAGGCAGCAACACCACCGGCACGGTCAAGGCTCAGGGCGAACTCGTTCCCGCAACGGAAGGCTACGAGATCGTCATGCGGCTTGAGGGAACGGATGTTCCACTCGATGAGCAATTACGCGATTCGCTCAAGCCCAGCCTGCAAAAGTTATGGAACGATATCCGACCGCGGGGCAGCGTGAATCTCGGCATTGATATTAAATACATCACCGCCAAGAAACAATTTGATTTGAAAGTAACCGGCGACACCATCGGCGACAGTGCCTCGATTGAGCCAGCTTTCTTTCCGTATCGCCTTGAAAAAATGAAGGGCGGATTTTCTTATCGCGATGGTCACGTCGATTTTACCAACGTCCGAGCCACGCATGGCCGCGTGAATGTCGCCGCCCAAGGTTACTGCGATTTTCAACCGGAGGGTGAGTGGCGTTTGCGATTGAATGATATTTCGGTCGATCGCTTGCGGGTGGATCGCGACGTGATGACCGCCTTGCCAGGAAAGTTAAAGAAAGTCGTTGGTCAGATCAATCCTGGCGGCCCGATCAACCTGCGGGGAAAAATGGAGTTGGCCGGGGTTGCAAACCGTCCCGATGTCCCCGTCACTTCGGCCTGGGATTTAGAATTCGATATGGTTCAAGGCTCGCTCGATGCAGGCATTAAGGTCGAAAACGTCTTCGGCGGTGTTCGGCTTACCGGCACCAATGATGGTCGGCATACACAATGTCGCGGCGAGTTGGCGGTCGATTCGCTCATCTATAAGGACATTCAAGTTACCGATATTCTTGGCCCTCTGTTCATTGATGACGAACGTATTTTGCTCGGTGGCGGGGCGGAAAAACAAGTCGCCGGAAAACCGGTCCGCCGCGTCACAGCGAAGGCCTACGGCGGAACCATCGCGGGCGACTGCGCTGTCGCTCTGGGCAACATTCCGCAGTATTCCTTAAGGGCCGGAATGTCCGACGGAGACTTAGCCCGCTTCGCCAAGGAAACAGTCCCGGGCCAGAAAAAGCTCAACGCCAAAGTCTTCGGCAACATCGAACTATCGGGCACGTCGCAGGGCGTTCACACGCTCAATGGCAAGGGACAACTGCAACTTCGCGAAGCCGATATTTATGATTTGCCCGTCATGGTCTCGCTGCTCAAAATTCTGAGCGTGAGACCGCCCGACAAAACCGGGTTCACAACGAGCGACATGGATTTTCGGGTGGAAGGAGATCATGTCTACTTTGACAAGATCGAATTTGCTGGCGACGCGATCAGCTTGCTCGGCAAGGGCGAAATGAACTTCGAGAGCGAATTGCGGATGACATTTCACTCGGTCGTCGGACGGTCGGACTATCAATTGCCGGTCTTCAAAAGTATGCTCGGTTCGGCAAGTGAGCAATTCATGTTGATTCATGTCGATGGAACTCTCGCCCACCCGCACACGAAGACGGAAGCCTTCCCAGGCGTGAATCAAGCATTGCAACAATTGCAAATGGATCGTCCTTACTCGCCCGACTCGGCCTCTCGGCCGATGGGCCGGGGAACTCGTTGACGGACAAGTTGACCGAATCGGCGAACCTAAATTTCATTGACGTCTCATGTTTTCAACCTGGAGTTTCCCATGAGTATTGGATCTCTCGGCGTTATTGGCGGTCTGTCCGCCGTTCCCTTGGCTCAAAAAGGGGCTGACGTGGAACGGTCGCAGCAAGCAAGCATTCAGCAGCAGCGACATGTCGCCAGCGAGCAAAAAGCCGAAAGTGCGGCCGGAATCGCTGAGACCGATAGCGAGCAAGAAGTGAGTGAACGGGACGCCGACGGCCGACGCCTGTGGGAGAAGATGGGCGGCAAAAAGGTAGCTGCCCCAGCCGCCGAATCAGCCGCGCCCGACGTTGACCCCACGCATCAAAGTATCGACCTTACCGGTGAAAGTGGTGGTCAGTTGGATTTGACCGGCTGACGGTTGCCGCCGAAAACGGGTCGGGACGAATTGACGTCCCAGTTTCGTGATAATCGGTTAGCCGCGCCGCGCAAGCGAAGCGGAACGTTGATTTTTGGCAATTCTTAGATTACGCCCCGACGTTGCCCGGTTGTCTTTTACGCGATAAAATGAATCGTCCGCGAAGAACCACTCTTTGCACCATTGTCACATCTCCGATTCGACCGCAATGCGATTCACGAAACTTCACGGCCTGGGTAACGATTACGTCTATGTCGATTGCTTTGCCAACCCTTTGCCTGACGATCCGGCCGCACTCGCTCAAAAAATTGCCGACCGACATTTTGGCGTCGGGGGCGACGGGCTGATCTTGATCTGTCCTTCACAGATCGCCGACGCCCAAATGCGGATGTTCAACGCCGACGGGTCGGAATCCGAAATGTGCGGCAACGGTGTCCGCTGTGTCGCCAAATATGTCTATGACCACGGAATCGCCCAAAAGCCGACCCTTAAAATCGAGACCGGCCGTGGCGTACTTACGCTCGATGTCGAGGTCGCCAGAGGGAAGGTGCAGCGGGTCAAGGTCGACATGGGAGAGCCATTCCTCCCGGCGGGCCAAATTCCTGTCGAACTTTCGGGCATTTCTCCCCAGGATCGTGTTGTCGATTTACCGCTCAACAAGTACATTCCTTGGTCCCCAGCCGCCTGGATCGACGACTGCGGACTAAAACTGGGGATGACCTGCGTTTCAATGGGAAACCCGCATGTCACCCTATTTTGCAGCGACGTGGAAAAGGTGCCGCTGGAGTCGATTGGCCCCGTTTTAGAACGTGCGGCCATTTTCCCCAAGCGGATCAATGTTCATTTCGTCCAAGTTCATTCGCCGGGCGAAGTGACCATGCGAACCTGGGAGCGGGGGAGCGGAATCACGCTCGCTTGTGGGACAGGTGCGAGTGCGGTTTGTGTGTCGGGCGTATTGACCGGAAAGACCGGGCGGAAAATAGTCGCCCATTTACCGGGGGGAGACCTGGAACTCGAATGGGCGGAAAATAACCATGTTTTTATGACCGGACCAGCAACGGAAGTCTTTTCGGGCGACTGGCCGGAATACCGGTGACTGGCCGGAGTGGCCTATTGGTAGTTTAGTCGATTGAATCGTGTACACGGCAGGGAGGCCGAATAATGAATCTCAACAGCCGCTTTTTGACAAATCTCGGCGGCTATCTTGGTGCCACCTTCATCCGCAATTGGATGCGGATGCTCGAATACAAATGCGCCTATTACGACCCGACCGTCGATCCGGTGAACTCCGGTTACTCCGGCCAAAAAATCTACATCTTTTGGCACGAGTACATTCTGTTCCCCATCTATTTGCGGGGAAATTGCAATCTGGCGATGCTCCTTTCGATGCATCACGACGCCGATGTCCTGTCCCGAACTGCTTATCACCTGGGCTTTGACTTCGTTCGAGGTTCGACATTTAGTGGGGGTGCGACCGCTTTAAGAGCGTTGATGGAAAAGAGCCAGAACATGAACCTGACGATCACGCCCGACGGCCCCCGCGGGCCACGCCGGAAGTTGTCGCAGGGGCCGATCTATCTCGCGTCGAAATTGAATTTGCCGATCGTGGCGATAGGGTTTGGCTATGACCGCCCCTGGCGGTTCAATAGTTGGGACCGCTTTGCCCTGCCCAAGCCGTTCTCACGTGCGCGCGCGGTGTTTAGTCCCGAGTTGAAAATCCCGGCGAACCTCGACCGCAAAGGAGTCGAGCATTATCGCCAAGAAGTGGATCTGATGCTCAATCGTCTGACGCTGGAGGCCGAAGCCTGGGCCGAATCAGGAACGCGAAAGACCGGCGAGGTTCCGATGATCCGCGAAACGGCTCCCGTCCGAGTCCACCGACTTGACGCCCGCGAAACGCTCCGTGGCCCCCATCAGCTTTCTCCGGCGAGAAAAACCGCGTCGTGTCCGTTAGTCTTGTAGGTCAGGCCTGCGGCCTAACAACGAACCATTCCGCTTCCCGCAATGATCGCACGGTTCTAATTCGCCGCTCGACCGAAACGCTCAAGACACGTCAGGCCGCAGGCCTGACCTACGCAGCATGTTCGCTTGTGAATTGTGCTACCGGCGGAGAATTGGGCTGTTTTTTCCTGATTTTGCCGTTAAACTTTGCGCAGTCTTCGTATATATTCATCCAAAACCGCATTTCAGTTGACAGGGTTCTAAAAATTGGGGTAAAGTCCGATCTCTCAGGGGCATTGGTTCCTGGCCAGATTTCGATGAGACCCACAAGGTACCGCGTGATGAATCGACTGTCGCAAACCACTTTGACGACCACATTGGAGAATGTTGCCTCACCCGTTTTCAATGTCGGAGCAGCGACGTTCACTCGGCAGGCCTCGTTCGGCGGGCAAAGCCTGTACGCTCCGCTCCATTACGAGCCGGGCTATTCCTATCCTTTGATCGTGTGGCTACATGGCGAAGGAGGGACCGAGAACCATTTGCGGCGGTTGATGCCGATGGTCAGCGTGCGGAACTACGTCGCCGTCGCACCACGGGGAACCGCTCGACCGGGGAATTCGACCGACGCAAAACAGGGATTCACCTGGCTCCAGTCGGGCGAACATATCCACGCCGCAGAGCAGAGGGTCTTTGATGCGGTTGCCGCCGCCGAACGTCGCTATAACGTACACTCACGGCGCATTTTTCTGGCGGGCTTCGGCGTTGGCGGGACAATGGCGTTTCGGATTGCGGCCCAACATCCGAGAACATTCGCGGGCGTCGTTTCACTCGGCGGTTGTTTTCCGAGTGGCCAGGCTCCTTTGCGACAGATTCAGGCCATGCGTTCGCTGCCAGTTCTGATTGGCTGCGGCCGAAAGAGTGTGGCCTATCCTTCGACGACCGTTTGCGACGACCTGCGACTGCTGCATACGGCCGGTTTGTCGATCACGGTGCGGGAATATCCCTGTGGGGATGAGATCGACCTGAATATGCTGCAAGACGTGGACCGCTGGATTATGGAGCAAATCGTGCCCTCATCGCCGGTCGATAGCGAGATCAATCAGTCCGAGGCCGACTGGGCCTGAGAATCGGGCCGCTGAGATACAGAATTTACAGGAACGGCATGTTTGAGTTCTTCCCGGACGACGAGCATGTCGTTGGGGGCTTCGATTCCGATGCGGACGCCTCCTTGCGCAAGGCGAACCACCGTGATGGCGATTTGGTCGCCAATCAGAATCCGTTCACCCACCTTTCGGGACAGGACGAGCATCGTGCTACCTCCGCGTGGAAAAATCGCGGTGACTTCAACCAAAAAAACTCCTGCTGGGGGCGATTTCGTCCGGAAACATTACGATTTCTTATCCTGGCCGTAACTCACCCTTTCGCACAGTTGAGAGAAGTATATCCTGCTAGCACTTCTTGACAAGCGGTTTGGAAACGGAACGTCGCATTTTTTGGCATTATTGTCTCCACGATGGGTCTAAAACCCTCGCCTTCAGGCGAAACCTTTAGGTTTTTAGCTTGTGGAGTTAGGTTGACTTTGGCGAAGGTTACGATGCAAATGTAGGGCTGGGTTACGTTTGGATAACACTGGTAACATGACGAACGAAATGT
>JAYUFG010000390.1:0-4279 GCA_043738845.1 Planctomycetaceae bacterium | reverse complement strand
CATGAGTTGGCCCTCCTGGAAATGAGTCTCGCCCCCGCTTTAATCATATCCAGGAAGTCAAATACTACGATGCTAGCTATTTACAAACAGCCTCTTAGGTCGCGATGGGCGAGATCGGTGCGGGCAAGGTAGCGGAGGAAGTAGTCGGTGTGGTGCATACCCCAAACCAGGAGGTGACGACAATGTAGATGCTTTCAACCCGAACCGAATTGCGACAATTCCCCGTTGCAGATACGTCTTCGCGGTCGCGTTGATCATTCTCGCCGCAAGCACTTCTCGTCCCGCCTTCGCCGCCGACCCTGGCGTGGCACAGGAGGAAGGCTCGAAAGAACCGGCGGTCATTGCCGAGTTGAATAAGCAACTGAGTTAATCAACAAAACACCGGCGAGCCGAGAGCGTCAGCGAGGATTCAAAAGTTTCGGCAACTCAATAGATCGTTGAGCGCATCGCGGAGTTGTGGAAACTGAAACTTGAATTGCTCGTTCTGCAATCGTTGGGAAACCACGTATCGTCCGTAGAGTGCAAGTTCTGAATCGGTTCGCATGAGCCACAGTGCCCCGAGTCGAACCATCCAAGAGAACGCGGGAAGGCCAATCGGCATCCCCACGGCGCGGCGCAACTCGCGCATGAAATCTTTCTGAGAAACCGGATTCGGTGCCGACGCGATATAAACGCCCTGCATCGAAAGATCGGTCAGTGCCCGATCAAAAAGGCGATTCATATCGGCCTCGTGAATCCAGCTCATCCCTTGCTTTCCCGATCCGACCTTTCCACCCAAGCCAAATTTGACCAGTGTCCGAAGTCGTGCGAGCGCACCACCACCCGCTCCAATATCGCGCCCAATCACAAAGCTCGTACGCAGAATTACCGCCCGCTGCGACGGGAGAACACTGTGGTGGAATTCCTCTTCCCATGCTTTTCCGACGAATGGTGCCAAGCCATAGCCCAACGGGGAGTCCTCTGTGCAAGTTGCGAGCGGCGGATCTCCGTAGATGTGCGCCGTACTCATCTGTACCCACACGGGCGGCGGGTGATCGACGCTACGAACCGCCACTCCCAACACTCGTGTGGCTTCCACTCGCGAACGGAGAATTTCATCCTGATGATCCGGGGTCTTAATACAATCGACACTGCGACCGACCAGGTTGACCAACCCGGCCGCTCCGTTCAGTTCTGGACACCATTCACCGGGCGAGCGAGCGTCCCAGGTCACATGTCGCCAGGGTCCATTGGTTTTTGGCGGCTGGCGAGAGAGAATGACGACCGACCTGCCAGACTTTGCCAAATGGTTCGCCAGCGAAATGCCCAAAAAGCCGCTTCCTCCGGCGATGATGATGCGGCCAGACTTTAGGTCGGTAGACATAACAATTAAGTCTCGATGATTGAGTTTCGGCGGACGGTTTCGCAACGTGTTCTATCATCCGTACCGCACAATTCGTTCGATATTAACCGCTCCTACTTTTCTTTTGGAATCATCGCGATGCGGAGGAAGCCGTCGGTGTTGTAATCGCCGGTTGCGGCCATTCCAGTGCTTGCGCCTTGCGATTTGGAAACGGGGTTCGATCAATTGAAAGAACTTCCACATTTGGAACACGTTTGCATCATCAGTTTCGCATTGCCCTGTCCCAACTTGGAACAATGAAAGGAACTTCGACAATTGAAAAGTCTTGAATTTTACGGAGGTTGTGTGACCGACGCAGAAATCGCTCAACTAAAAGCCGTAAACCAATTGTAATTTTTTTGTCTCACCAACACGAGAGTCACTAACGCAAGCCTTCTACTGTTGACGGGACTGTCGCAGCTAAAACATCTAACGATCTCGTCCGAATTCGAAGAAGGCATTGTGCTCTACGAAAGTGTGAAACAACTTGCAGAAGCCCTACCCGATTGTAATGTGGTTGATAATCAAGTGCGTCCTTTAAGAGGCCCCATCAATCCAGACCTTTTTCGCTAAATATCCTCGTCAGGAATCGAACCTGATCCTCGACCTTCGCAGGGTCGTGTGCGAATCCGGCACACCCCGAGGACGGGAAAGGAAACGATAAATGCTGAACGCTGAGCGATGAATGCCGAAAATGAAATTGCGTTTCTGTATTCATCGCTCAGCGCTCCGCATTCATCATTTCGACCATCATTCTTCCAACGCCACGTTCCAGTACGCCTCGCTCAAAAACTTCGACCACGATTCGCACCGCACCGAGTGGCGGGCATAAAACGGCTTCCAGTTGGGGCGAGTTGGCGTGCGGTGGAGCTTCATGCCGACCTGGGCCAGCGTGCGGTCGGCCTTCCGCTTGTTGCACGCCACGCAGGCCAGCACACAATTCTCCCAGTTCGTCAGTCCGCCCCGCGAGCGGGGAACGATATGGTCAATCGTCAGTTCCTGGCTGCCCGGCTGCACGCCGCAATACTGACAAGCATAATGGTCCCGCTTGAAAATGTTGCGTCGGCTGAAGCTCACGCCCGCCTGCGGCAACCGGTCGTACTCGGCGAGGACAATGACCTCTGGGACACGCAGCCGTTGCCGCACCGCTTGAATGAACGCTTCACCCGCGCGCGGCCGCAGCCTCGACCAGTCTTCCCACGTGTACAGTTGAAAGCTGGCCGGATCGACCACGCGAGCCGACTCGTTCCACAACAGCACGAGCGAACGGGCAACCGTCGCGACATTGACCGGCTGCCAGTTGCGATTAAGTACGAGCGACGGACGTTGGAGTAATGTGGTCATGGGAACCCCGGGGAAACGATGAATTAGGAACGATGAGCGATGAATTCAGAAAGAGGTTCGCGATTTTCTCTGCGGTTCGGATTTCGTACTTCGGATTTTCCTCTCCCAAGGGGTGTTCGAGCGGAATTGAACCGCTACCTGCTGGTTCACAGCCAGCCGTGCAGAAACCTCTACACCACGAACACCGTGTGAAGAAAATGAGGAACGATGAATGACAAAAGAGATTTGACCACACGACAATTCCTCGTTCCTCATTCATCGTTATTTGCAACTGCCTCAACCAGGACTCGAACCTGGAACACCTCGTTCGAAGCGAGGCATGATGTCCATTTCACTATCGAGGCTAAAAGGGAAAGTTAAAACGCAGAACGCAAAATGCAAAAGTAAATCAAGGTTTTCATCGTTTTGCATTTTGCGTTCCGACTTTTGCATTTCCCCTATTCATCGTTTCCTTCAGGCGTCCTCGACGGGATTTGAACCCGCGATCTCTTGCTTGACAGGCAAGCGAGCACTCCAGGCTGCTCCACGAGGACGTATTAACAAAAGTTAGACGTCAGAACGCAAAATGCAAAAGTAGAAAATGATTTTCTCGTTTTGCGTTTTGATTATTGCCTTCATCAACGGTTATTTCGTTGCTTCGCGATTCCCAGGCGGCGTATTCATCACGTCGGACTGATTTCGGCCAAAGTCGAAATCGCTCGCCTCGGAATGAACATCCTTGAGAAACCGGCGGCGTTTTCGGTTTCCGTCGCGTTTGACTTCGCGTTTCAGTTTTCGTAAAAGTCGTTTATCGTCGGACATATTTGAAAGTAAAGTTAAAACTCAGAACTCAAAATGCAAAACGAAGAGGAATGGCACAACACAATCACTTCGATTTCCCCCTTTTGCGTTTTGACTTTTGCATTTTCCCATGACCCGTGTGGGAGTCGAACCCAACCTGCGCAGCTTGAAAAACTGCTGGCCTCACCGAAAGCCGAACGGGCCGAGGGCAAAATCAAAACGCAAAATGCAAAAACCCGAATTCCAAAAAAACAGCCCGGCGTCGCACTGACGTCGGGCTGTTATGTTAACCGAGGGGTTATTTGCCCAGTGTCACAAACGTCGGCGGTACGCACCGCGATCCGAACGGAACGTGCCATCGCACGTCGCGAATTCGCCTCGTGGGGAACGTTCTTGTTTCGTGTTGGTTGGTAAATGAGTCATGGTTGGAAACGAAAAAACGTGACGATTACAGTCCTGCCGGAAGTTTTAGGATCGTTGTTGAACGGGGAAATGTTGAGACTTGCCGTCCCCGCTCGGATTATTAGACGCCGCTCAAGCCGATTGGTTCACGAAACAACCGGGGAAGTTTCAAAAAACTTTGTGAAGGCACCAAGGCACGTTGTCTTGATACCCTTCGTACACGCGGCGTCCCGCCGCGCGCTAAGGACCGGTATTGGGCTATTAAAAAGTTGGGCTTGTGGTCGAAATCGTTTTATCCAGAAATTGCTTCAAAGGCGGATACAACAATGACCCTCTCCGCCTAGCCGACCATTTTGATAAAAACAACTCTCC
>JAYUFG010000389.1:0-4279 GCA_043738845.1 Planctomycetaceae bacterium | reverse complement strand
GAAGTATAATCCGATTGAACACCGCTTTTTTCCGCACGTCACTCGTGCCTCGCAAGGCGTGCCGCTGGAGACAGTCGAAATCGTGCAGCACTATTGGGAGAAAACGGGGACCACCACCGGCTGGAGCGTGACCGTTCGCCTACTCCGCAAGGTCTATCAAACCAGCCGCCGCTACGCCAAACACTTCAAACAAACCATGACCATCAAATTCGACGCCTACCTCCCCAAGTGGAACTACACCGCCATCCCCGAAACCGACTGAAATCGGGAAGTTATTTCCGGACTGTTCCTAAAGCAACGAAATGGCGCGTCGCGATTACCCGCCCGAAATGGCTCCAACCACAATCAGCGGTTCTGTTCCATTGACGACCGCCTCGGGCAACAGCGAATTCATCGGCTCATGCGACAAGTCTCGCTCGCACGCAAAGAATCGCAGGAACGGGCGGCGTTGGCCCGTCACTTGGTCGCGAATGGTCCCCAGCAATTTCGGATGCAGCGTTTCGAGCGCGTCGAGTGCTGCACTTTGCGTGACGGGGCCAGCGACGACGAGTTCGACCTCGCCGCTGATTTGGGCAATCGCTCGCAATGGATAAGGCAAAATCACACGGATCATGGGAATGTTTGCACCTCGACCGAGACGACGGCTGGCAGATGCGACACGATGGGCATCCAGTTGTCGCCCGAGTCGGCCGAGACGTAAACCTGTCCACCGGTCGTGCCAAAATAAACGCCGCATTGATCGAGCGAATCGACGGCCATCGAATCACGTAGCACGTTCACATAACAATTTTCTTGCGGAAGGCCCTTGGTGAGGGCTTCCCATTCGTTCCCACCGGTGCGGCTGCGATAAACCCGCAACTTCCCTTCCGGCGGATAATGTTCTGAATCGCTCTTGATGGGGACGACGTAAATCGTGTCCGGCTCGTGGGCATGAACCTCAATGGGAAAGCCAAAATCAGTCGGCAAGTTGCCGCTAATTTCGTACCAAGAGTCGCCGCCGTTGTCGCTCCGCATCACGTCCCAATGTTTCTGCATGAACAACGTGTCGGGGCGAGAGCCGTGCATCGCAATGCGGTGAACGCAGTGTCCGACCTCGGCGTCAGGATCGGGAATATATTGCGATTTCAATCCTTTGTTCGTCGCCGTCCAGGTTGCTCCGCCGTCGTCCGTGCGAAAGACACCCGCTGCGGAGATCGCAATGAACATTCGCTGATGATTGGTCGGATCGAGCAGGATCGTGTGCAGTCCCATTCCTCCAGCACCGGGCATCCATTTCGAGCCAGAGCCGTGACCACGCAGGCCGGACATTTCGTTCCAAGTCACGCCGCCGTCGGTCGTGCGGAAAATGGCGGCGTCCTCAACACCCGCATAGACAGTGTCGGGGTCCATCAGCGACGGCTCAAGATGCCAAACTCGTTTGAATTCCCAGGGGTGCGGTGTGCCGTCATACCACTGATGTGTGCCGGGCACACCGTCATACGCAAACTTGTTGCCGACCGCATCCCACGTCTTGCCGCCGTCGTTCGAGCGTTGAATTACTTGGCCGAACCAACTGCTCGACTGCGAGGCGTACAGCCGGTTCGGATCGACGGGCGAACCCTTCAGGTGATAAATTTCCCAGCCGCCGAAGAACGGGCCGCTGACGTCCCACTTCGTTCGCTTTCCATCCGACGTTAGCACGAACGCTCCTTTTCGCGTTCCGACGAGTACCCGCACGCTGCTCA
Organism: Planctomycetaceae bacterium; assembly: GCA_043738845.1. Taxonomy (GTDB): domain Bacteria; phylum Planctomycetota; class Planctomycetia; order Pirellulales; family DASRSE01; genus DASRSE01. The sequence continues at coordinate 2,555 of JAYUFG010000389.1, read as the reverse complement.
TGGCTTTCTCCGGTTGGTTGGTTTCAGAGGTTGTTGATGGTGATGTTTATCTTTTCGTTTCTACCCGGCCTGGTGGGGGACTGTTTTCAGGTCGCTCGACGTCCCGTGGTGGCGGCACACGTTGCGGTGGAAGTGCCGGTCCATCGATGGGTTGCACCGCATCCGGTACCGCCCGAATCGATTGTTCTTCAAACGCTGGTGAATCAAAACGCTGGGAGGCCGTTCGCACACCCAAAAAAAAGTATATTGGTAGCAAACTCACCACCGACCCGTTGATCGGCAATGTCTGTCGGTTGACGTACAGCAACCCATCTTTTTCTCGCGACAGCGAAGAGACTCCCGGTTCCGCATGTCGCAACAGTGTCGGCAACGATGGCAAGAGCGAGGCGTCCAAATTCAGCCCTTCTCGTTGCATCTGTGACGTAGCCATCGTCGCGAAAATCTGCACGATCGGATAAACGAGCTTCAACGTTGAGGCCGTATCCTGATACGAAACAACGACCGGGTGGGACGACTTGAACTGTTCCGCCACGGCGGGAATATCCGCCAATGAACCGCTCGCCGCATCGCGCGACAAGAACGCCCGAATGTTTTGCGGCGACAATGAAAAGACCAAATGCTTGTCGCTAATGCACCACGCGGGCGCGAAGGGCATTTCCTCGCCAATCGTGTTCAGATAAAAAATCTGCTGACCTTGAAAGCGTGCGTCCTTAATCTCCACCCCGCGTCGTCGCTGCATAAAATTGTTCGGCCCACCGGGCAGGATGTTGTCCTTGACCATGCTCAGTCGGGCGAGTTGCACCAAAGAATCGTTCGTCTTCATCAGCCGGTCGCGATTTTTCACTGGAACAACGACGGTCAAGCCGGTGAAGAGGAGTCCCCCTTCACCCGGCGAATTGTAAACACACCACGAATCACCGAGCGTTTCGAGCAGGTCTTCCTTGATACGGAAGCCGAGTGCCGCTTCGGCCTGTTGAATCCCCGACGCGGCTTGTTCCGCCGCGTGTGGGTCGATTTTATTCAGGCTTTCCAAGAATGTCGCGAGCAGTCGCACCGGTTGCACTCGCGCCGCAAAACCGAACGACGCATCTTTCGGGATCGGTTTAATATCGGCGGGCGTCAGTGGTTCTGGACCGAAAAAGCCGAGCAAACCGTTTGGCTCTCCGTCCACTGCGACCCACGTTTTGCCAACGTAACCCGTCGCATCCAAACCGGTGACATTGCCGACGGCTTGAATTTTGGAAACGCCAAGGACGTCGAGGATCGCTTGCTGTTGTGCATCACCAAGAAAAGGTTGGGCCGTTTCCAGTATCTTTTTGACATTGATGTAATGGACGGAACTAACCCGCTCGACGGGCAGACGCTTTTTCAAATGGGTGAGCCACGTGGGCGGTTGGCTTTTGCCCCGATTGACCATTTCGTCGGCGGAACCAGCCCCGATTCCCACCATGAGATACTTGCCTCGAAAGCCCCATTCCACCAGCGGTGCGCCGAAAGCCCGAGGAAGTTTGTGCCACTTTGCATCCCCGTTGTTGGCGGCATCGCCGAGCAGAACTTTTTCGATTTTTTCGAGCGAGGCTTTGATCTCGTCGGTTTGCTCGCCGGTGCTAACGACAATTCCGCCCGAGACATCAGGGGTTTGCTCGATGGAAACTTTAGAAACGAACGCGGCCGTCGGATGCGTAATCAGAGCATGCAACAGCTTTGGTCCTTCTTCCCCGAGAACCTTCCCTTGCGGTGTGTTGGGCGCACCCTTTTGGATTGCATTGCCGATCTCTCGACCGATCATGCTGATGAACTGCTTCGTCTCTGGCTCGGCGACGAATTGCTCGGTTTGATTTTTGCTCTTGAGATCGGCCTCGGCCACGCCCGACCAACTGAAATACCACAGGCATTCCTCCGGCGCGACGCGCGACAGGACGGGGTCTTCCGGCAGCGGCGGCAGCGCGAGGGGCAGGCCAATTCCGCCTCCCACCAAAAACAACACCATCATCCCAAAAAAGGACATGCCAGAGGCTACCATTGTATTGCTCCCAAAAAATTGTTGCCGTTGCCACGGTTGAAAACTCTGTTTTACGCCGTGAAGTGATTCGCCCGTGAGATTAAAATCTTGGTTAAAAAGGGGAACGAACGTGGAATCGTCGCCGAAAGCTCCAGGAATCCTCCACTAAATGGTCATTTTTTGCAATTCAACGGTAGTGTAGTTTAGTCGCCACTGTGTAAACATACCCGGCCGGTGCGAAAATGTCCAATAATTCGACGCCCACTGGTGCGATCACGGATTATGGGGGTCAGGGCGTTTCTTCCAATGGGCGTCCCATTGGTCGGCGTAGACGAGCGAGCCTAAAGAGGCCATGCGATTGGCGTTGGGAATCAACCAACGGGCACCCGTTTGCTTGAGCCGCCGCCCAATCAAGTTCTTGCAGGCTCCTTCGATCAATCCACTGCCAATCGACCGCCCCTCCGCCAAGCGTTTTGCTGGTAGTGCAAACGGTCGGCGTGCGGACAAAGATAGCCCGCCAAGAAATCCAAAGCCGCCCGTTGTCCGGCCCGCA
>JAYUFG010000388.1:0-29551 GCA_043738845.1 Planctomycetaceae bacterium | reverse complement strand
ACCCGAAGGCCTTCATCCCGCACGCGGCGTCGCTCGGTCAGGCTTTCGCCCATTGCCGAAGATCCTCGACTGCAGCCACCCGTAGGTGTCTGGGCAGTATCTCAGTCCCAGTGACGCAGGTCGCGCTCTCACGCCTGCTACCCATCATCGCCTTGGTGAGCCGTCACCTCACCAACAAGCTAATAGGATGTAGGTCCATCTCCTGGCGGACTCACACCTTTGATCCGGAGATATTATCCGGTATTAATTGCCGTTTCCAGCAGCTATCCCGGTCCGGGAGGTAGGTCCCTACACATTACTGTCCCTTTCGCCGCTCCCCTTGCGGGGCGCTCGACTTGCATGCCTAATCCACGCCGCCAACGTTCATTCTGAGCCAGAATCAAACCCTTCAATTATGATTGAACATTTAATCTGAATAATACTCCCACAGAGCCATAAGCCCCGCAAAAGCACCATCAGCTATTGAGCCAACCCAACGTTCAGGTCTGGATCTGACCAAAGCTGCTAAAACAACCCGCTTTCGCAGGCCATCCCAACAACCTCAATCAATCAACAAATCTACTATCAATACAGCCTTATGCCGGCTGAAAATTCAAAGAGGTCACTACCGAATTGTCAAAGATCGAATAAAAAACCCGGAGAAAAATCAGACGGCTCGAAGGCCGACTGCCTCGCTCCAGGTAGACCAGATTCTATATTACGACCGTTCTACGTCAAGAGGCTTAATTAAAATTTTTCTACCCTCGAAATCCAGGCCAAATGCAGCGAAAATGCCCGCCAAAATGCCACCTCGGTGATTTAGGCAAAGTGATCGCTCGGCTCGCACCAGAGTTTTTCACGAAAAACGCCAGCAACTTCTCACCTCAAACGAGAACCGGATTAGGCAACGCAGACCAAGGTTGAGCAGTCGCCTACTGCGATACCTTCACCCAGAATGGATGTCGCCGGTCGCCACGTGTGCGGATGTCTTCCAGAACGGTTTCGCCACTGGCGGGCGGTGCCCGGACCGTGCGTCCGTTAAGGTTCACCGACACCGGCTTATTGAGATCGACCAATTCGGGCGAGAGCCACACGGTGACGGTCGCTTTGCCTGCTGAAACGGAAACATTGTTGACCGCATTGACCCAGCCTTTCACGTTGAGCGGCGTCGGTTTCGGTTTGGTTGGTGGCGCACCGTTGACCGGTTCGACGGCGTTTTCGCCGGGAAATATATCAATCTCGAGCCACCAAAAATAGTTATCCCAGGTTCGCATCGTGGTGACTTCAAACTCTTTGCGGGTGAAGTCGCGTTTCTTCCGGCCCATCCAATCGAAGAGACGTTGAATCTCGTCGGAGAAATCTTCGTGCCCCCGTCCCAAGTATTCGACAACGGTCGTATCGAATTTCGCTGCCCGCATGTAGCGATCAAAATGGAACGCGCTCCTTTGGAGTTTGTCCGCGTCGAGTTCGCCGAAAACAAAGTACATCGGCAGGTTTTTGGCGTTTTGTGTGTAATGAGCGACGAATGTTTTTTCGTCCATTGCCGAGACGATGGGAATCACGCCCGCCCATAAATCAGGGTGTGCCACGCCAATATCCCAGGCTGCATTTCCACCGAGCGAATGGCCCGACAAATAAACGCGATCTGTGTCGATCGAAAATCGACGACAAGCATCCCGCAAAGTTCCCGTGACCGTGTAGTGTTCATACGCCGAGGCTTCATATCCAGCTTGATTCGGTTTAAGCCAGGCGGGCGAGATCACAATATAACCTTGGCGAACGGCTTGGCCCTGACGAGTTCTCACTCCCATTTTGTCGGCGACGGGTGTGCCAGCCCACCAATCGAGTTCTTGTTCTGCGGAAGTCCCATTTCCATGCAACGCGATGATCGTGGGATAACGACGATAGGGATCGTACTCCGGCGGAAGCTGTACGCAGTACGTGACGTCGGGTTCCTTGTCGATGCCGGGAATCGTCAGTTCATAAAAACCGTTGACGTTGCCCGGACCAGCCGGATTGGCGGGCATGTCCAGTGGCGGCTTCATAAAATCGGCGATCTTGGCACAGCGTTCTGCGGTAAAGCCGGGTTGCGAATTCAATTGCTTTAAGAGGTCGCCCCGTTTCAGCGGCATTGGTTCTCGCAAATACTGACGCATTAGCTCGCGAATGTCGAGCGATGACAGGGCCAAGTCGGAATCGTCGGCCGCCGCGTTGCTCCCCAAAACCCAACCACTGATCGCCAAGGCCAGCTTTCGCTCGGGCGGAATGTTGGCTGCGTCGCGCAAGCGATAGAACGATGTCAATCGGTCGAGTGTGTTGTAGTTCAGTTCGTCTTTGATCTGCTTGACGGCTGGCTCGAATCGTTTCCGAGTTGGTGAATCGACGACGAGTGCGAGTTGCACATCGAGTTCCTTAATGATGTTCTCGCCGCGTGTTTTCTCGGCCTCGTACCCTTGCAGCATGGCATTGACTTTTTGCAACACTTCGCCAGGGATCGGGAATTTCGGGTCGTTGAACTTCGGATTCGTGAAGGCATTAAGCATCGACCAGGAAAACTGATGCTGACCCGCGTTCGACCGCTGTTCGAGTTCCTTTAGCAGCAAATTCGTTTTGAGTCCTTTGAGTTCCTTGGCGAAGTCAGAATAATCTTCGGGAGTTTTCGCGACTTTGAGCAACTCTTGCAACTCTTGATCCGCTTCGAAGTACATTCCGGCGAACATGTAGAGTCGCACAATTTTTGCCCGATAGTCCTCGGGGTCTTTGGCGTTGTTCCCTTTCTGCATGTTCTGGAGAATTTTACGGAGGTCGTCGCGCGGGATCGAACCCATCGCGATCCGCATGTCCCAAACATACGGAGCAACATTGGACGTATGCAAACCTTGCACACGGGCGTACAGCGGCGTGATCTCGGTGATCCCTTGTACAATGGTGATTGGGCCTTTGCCCGACGCCATGACGACGGTACGGCGACCAAACTCATCCCACGGGCCGATCTTGATGAATTGACCGACAGAGCCAATTTGCACGCCCCCGCCGGAAGCGACTCGTTGCGGAATTTTGATGGCGTTAGCCCGGTTTTTGTTGGGGCCGCCGGGCTCACCGACTCCTTGCAGTGAGTAGTAGGAAACGAATGTCCGCCGCAGGTCGTCATCGACCATCGTAATAATTTGTGCGGCGTCGGTCTCCGGGCTGTTCGGCTTGAGGGGTGTGCCGCCGAGCTTCGTTACTTGACCCACGCGCCCTTCGAGTACGCGACCATCCTTCAGGGTCAAGTCGGTGGCCGAAGCGACGACGGTCCACCCGCACATTACGACGGCCGAAAGCAGGGCAACAACGGCCAACCAACTTTGACGAGTTTGGAAAAAAAAGCGAGACATGAACATCCTCGATCTCCGTAAAACGCAGTTCCGTTTTAGAATTTGACAAAACGAGTCGTTGAAGTCGTAAGGCTAGGGTTCGCCCGCCCAGGTCACTTGACACCCGTCTTCATTTTGACCGCGCGCCGGGGGATGTCAACGAAATTGCTTTCGGACAAAACCGGGGCACCCCTTATCAGACGCGAAAGCCACTCTTTTTTTCGACGGTTTTGCCCAATTATCCCCACCACAACAGGAATCTTGGGAACCATTCGGACAACCCGCACGACGGACTTCCCTGACAACGGCACTTGAGAATATCGACTCACTTTTGGTGGTGGGCAATTTGAAACTGAGAAAATCTCGATTTTTGACAAAAACCAACACGCCGGTTGGATGTTCTTTCTGGAAATTCCAGCTAAAATAACGATAGTCCTTTACGAGAGGACGTGGAAATTGTTATTCTTTCCTAGGGCCTATCCAAAAACTTCTCCCTCTCCTTTTGGGAGAGGGCCGGGGTGAGGGTTCTTGGATAGGTTCCTAATCGTGCAAAACAGTGGCACCGCATTTCTCCGGACGAAACCGGTCGCAAACCGGTACTGGCATGGCCAAAGTCAACGCGGAAAAGTTGCTCGAACTCATACGTGACAGCGGTCTTGTCGACCATGATCGCTTGGCGGAGACTCTCGCTCAATGGACGTCACTCTCTGACCAAATGGACATGTCCGATCCAGAGCGTCTGGCCAACCGCCTCATCGACGCCGGACTTCTCACGCGCTGGCAATGCGATAAATTGCTCGACGGAAAACGAAAAGGGTTTTTCCTTGGCAAGTATAAACTGCTGACCCATCTCGGGACGGGCGGGATGAGCAGCGTCTATCTCGCCGAGAACACGCTTATCAATCGACGGGTCGCGGTTAAAGTTCTTCCGCAAAATCGGATTGAGGACTCTTCCTATCTCGCTCGATTTTATCGAGAGGCTCAGGCTGCCGCCGCCGTCGATCATCGCAACATTGTTCGCGCCTACGACATCGACAACGATGGTCGCAATCACTACATCGTCATGGAGTACGTCGAGGGTCGCGACCTGCAAATCACGGTCAAGGAAAATGGCCCGCTCGAATATGAAACGGCCGCCGAGTATATGCGTCAAGCGGCCGAAGGACTGGCGAGTGCCCACGAAGCAAGCCTGATCCATCGCGACATCAAGCCCGCGAATTTGCTGCTCGATACGAAAGGGGTCGTCAAAATTCTCGATATGGGCCTAGCCCGTTTCTCGAATGACTCACGGGCGTCGTTGACCATCGCGCACGACGAAAACGTGTTGGGTACGGCGGACTACTTGTCGCCCGAGCAAGCGGTCAATAGTCACACGGTTGATCTGCGGGCGGACATTTATAGCCTCGGCTGTACGTTGTACTACTTATTGACGGGACATCCGCCGTTCAACGAGGGGACATTGGCGCAGCGGATTATGAAACATCAGAAGCAAGCCCCGCCCAGCATTTTGGAAGAACGGCCCGACGCGCCGAAGGAATTACTCGACATCTGTTCCAAGATGATGGCCAAGAGTCCCGACCGCCGTTATCAAACGGCAGGAGACGTGGCGTCGGCGTTGACCGGATGGCTGATCTCGCGCGGTCGCCGGGTCAGTAGTGCGTCGAGTGGAAATCTCGCGGCGGCGATTCGTGCCGAGAACGCGCGGGCCAGTGGAAGTCCCTTGCCGCCACCTCGTCGCGGGGCTGGTCCCATTCCGCCCCCTCGGCCAGAACGACAAATTCCCGGGCCGGGAGAATCACAACCACCTTCCACCGGTGACACCGTTTCTAATTGGGAACAGGATACGATGAAGGGGGGTGCCCAGCGAAGGGGGAGCAATGTGCCTGCGAGTCCTTTCGCAAGACAACAGCCCTCCGGTCCAACGCCTGCCGGAACACCGCGAAATACTGCGCCGCCGTTTGCAAAACCGCAAGGACGTAGTGCTGGCGATACCTCGGGCGGTTCGGTGTTCGATCCGACAACCGTCAAATCGGCCAGCGAAAACTCTGCTCGCAAACCAGCACCTGTCCCTTCCGCTCGCAAGACCAACTCGGTCCCTCCCTGGTTCTGGGCCTTGATCGGGACAGGCTTCATGGTGGCCTTATTGCTGTTGGTCATCTTGCTCCGCAAGTAGGTCAGGCCTGTGGTCTGACATTTGTACACAAGGTTTTCCATCCCGAAGGGATGATAGCGATTAGCCGGTGGTTGAGCGCAGCGACACCACCGGAACGCCGCCCGTTCACGATCTTCGACCCCAGCGGGGTCGTAGCGCACCGCGCGAAGAGTGGTCGATCGCCCGAAACGCAATCCGTTGAAATTCGCTCATAAGTTTTCTAGTGTTCCCTTTTTTATTTTTTCCTTAAAACGGAATCGGAATATCGCGAACACCAGCTATCAAAACTCCCAACGACCCTCGCCCGTCACTTCCCGACAAAACACCAAATGTCCGTTATTTTACCTTACGCATCACCACAATCATAACGCTTCTTGACGTGCGATTCCTCAACCACCTGCACTCGAACCCAGTTCGGTCAGACTTGTTACCAAGTGCTGTCGAATCGCAATGGCGTTCCGCTCGCTGGTACGATTCACCTCACCTCGTCGGCGTGAAATTCAATGGCATCAAGTAACGGAATCACAAAAGTGCCTCTGGGCTGCGCCCCCGGTTGGAAAACCAACCTAGGGAACTCGGTTCGAGTGAACCAAGGAGGGCGGGGTACTCCTTGGTCGGGCGAAAGGGCAATCAAATTTCGATTGACGGCGTGGAATGGGACTGGCGAGTTTCGTTAGGGCGTCATCAGTTATGGCGACACACCAACACCAGGTTGAAAATCGCCCACGGAACGAAAATTGCAAACGGCTTCCTACGCGCGTCGGTCGGGCGGACCGAAGTCTCCAAAAGAATCGCTTGTTTCAGCACTCGTTCACTACCGTCGCCGCATTGAAAGGACCGGCTCATTGCTATCTGCAGGTTCAGGTTATCGAGCGGGTGGATAATTCTGGGGCGTGAGAGATCGGAAGATTCTCAATTAGCGAGCGGTAATCGACTCCTGTTCGGCAGGTCGTGTCTACCAAGCCTCTCGCCAGACCGTCATCGTGGAAAGAGAATACGGTCGCTACCCTCCATCATCACGAATACTTCCAGCAGAACTAAAATTCCTAGCCCTGCGGTCCCAGATACCGCCCCAAGAACAACACGCCACCGGTCTCGGCATCGCGGATCAGGAACACGAAGGGCTGATTCGCCTTGAAGATCGGCACGAAGGGCTTCAACTTCGGCTTGGCGCGGTTCGGCATCACTGCTGTCGGGGCGGCGAAGATCACGGCGGTGGCTGCGGCCGCCTCGGTTCCCTTTTCATTCACCTCGACAAACGTCTTGTGCAAGACGTTGGCAATGTACAGCTTCTGCAGTGGGTCTTGGCTCTCGGTCATGTTGTCGAACTGTGCACCGTTTGGATCGCGAGGATCGACAAATGCGCGAACCATCCCGAGCGACTTCAGCGTTCGCACCAGGCCGTAGTTCGTTTCGAGCTTAAACCGAGGCACGGAGATTTCGACCGTCCGCCGCTCCTCCTGCTTGAGCCAAGCCTGCAGCTTGTCGTGGGAGAGCAGCTTTTCGAGGTCGGGGATGCCCGTCGCGGAGCGCGGCAGCAGCCAAACCATTGACAGTTTCTGCCCCTTGTACGGCAGCGACAGCAGGGTGAAGCCGCCGTCGGCCGGGTAGAGGGAAGGGTCGGTCTCTTTCATATCGACCGGAATCTCGCGGGGAGTCTTGAAAAGCGTGCCGTCAGCATTGAACGCGGCGTAGCTGGCCGTTTCATGATTACGCTGCTGCATCAGCGGTAACTTCGGATTCTCGCCGCCAGTCAGAAAGGGTGCCTCACTCGTCGCCGCCTTTTCGAACGGCGTCGCCCATTCGCCCTTGAAATAAACGGCATTGGTGATGACCAGCCGGGTAGATGCCTCGAGTGCACCCTTGGCAATCAGATATTTGATTCGCGCGTTGGTTTGCTGCTCGACCCACTGGTTGATTTGTGCCCGAGCCGGTTCGAAGGCGCGCTTGAAATCGACGGGGTAGAGCACCGCTCCATAGGTCGGCTGGAGGGCGCTGAGGTAGCTCGGCTTGAACGGATACGTCTTCTCCGCCCAGAGGGCATTTGCAATCCGCAGTTCGTATTGGTCAACCGTCTTGAGCAGTTGATTCAGCTCATTGGCCAGCCGGTTGGCAGCTTGACTCGCCTCTTGAGATTCGCGGACCTTGTTCCCTTTTTCCAACTCGACGATTTGCCGATTGGCAGCTTCCAGTTGCGTACGGAGTTGCTGGACCTTTTCGCGGACGGCAGCGGGGACTTCCGGCGGAGCGAACTTGGCGACCAAGCCGGCTTGCCCTCGATGCACGGCCGCTAAGGCGGGTGAGTTGCCCCCGTGCTGCGTGGCGGCGGGGAGATGCAGAACGGTGGCCATTTGCTTAGCCGTCTCGCCGGCGGCACCTTCGGTCGCCATGGTTAGCGCCGTCGCAATTGAAAATGGCGAAGCGAAGACGTTCTTACCGTCATTTTCCTTGACCAGTTGCCGGTAGAGATCGATCGCGAATTCATCATTCGCGTTGTTGGCCGCAGCCAGTTCCTCCGGCGCGGCCTTTACGGCTGGCGAAGTCTGCGCGGACACCGGCGGAGATGCGCTCGCCGATTTACCGCACCAAGGGCTAAAGATCGCCAATAGGGCCAACGCAAAATTCCGTACCCAAGTGAAGCGTGCGATGTGCATGGTGGGTGGCCTTTCGGAGAAGGAGAGTGGCTGTCCGAGCATGATTATGCTGCTTGTGGAGATCGAAAGCAAGACGCGGAGAGAAAGTGCGGAAGTTGGAATCTCATGCGCACAAACGGCCTGCGGCAAATTGACCAAGGAATGACTGTCCCATTGCCCCGTCAGCGTAAACGCCACCCAAAACAGCGGATGTGCGGTGCCGGATTTCTCTCGTCGGGCCTTGATCGTCGCGAGTTGGGCGTTGCGCAATGTGTCCGCCTTGGATTGCTTGGCAGTCAGGTTGGCGAAGAAGTTGTTCGTTGCCCGAAGGCTCGTCGGGCGTGGCCGCGTTTTATCCCGTTCTCCAGATGCAATCACTTCTTCTCGACGGAGTCATTCGTTTCGAAAACGAGGCAGCAGAAGCATTGGGCGGCCTCGTCGAACGGCACGCGAAAAGTGCCCTTCTCCGTGAGATAGCCGTTCTCCAAACCGGCCGAGCCGGTGGGTTTGAAATCATTTCCGTGCGGATTCCAGATCGTCAATTCGTTGGTCTTCAAATTGTAATGCAGCACCGCATAAGCATGACCGGGCACCAAGCCGGGCACTTTCGTCGTGGGTGGCGTGCCAATGCCGACCATGTGGTCCGTTCTCTGCGCCTTGGTGAGTCTCGAACGCAGGTCATCCAAAACAGGGCCGCGCTTGGCGGGCTTTTCCGGAATGTCGATTCGCGTGGCGCGGTGGTCGGTGAACAACTCGATCGTTTCGTCCATCGACCCGCCAGCACCGACATTGACAAACGGCGGGGGCCCGGGCTTGGACTTGTCCTTCGGTTCGGCTTTCGAATCGGCTTTTGCCGCTTTTCGATCGGCCGCATTTCGGTTGGCACCCACAGCTTTTTCGATGTAGTTGAGCCATGTTCCTTCGTCGTTAGAACTGGAAACGAACACCAATTCGCCATCGCGCAGCGAATTGACCTGCACTTTTTTCCCGCCAGGGAACGTTACATCGACGGTGCCATTGGGTCCTTTGGCGAACATGCCTTTGAGAACTTCCGGTTTACGATACACGACCCATCCGACCATCGAAACGAGATAGCAATCGCCGAGTTGGCCTTGCGTCAAATCGCTCAGCGCGACTTTGTCCTTGGTGAAGAACTCGTGTTTTTTATTTTTGATGGTCGCGAGGTTTTGGTCGAAACTGGTTTGAAGATCGGGCAGTTCTTTGGGATTCTTGGGAAGCGGAACGATCTTGCCCAGGTTCTCCAGCGTCAGACTCGGCAAGCCGTTATCTTTTTTGTCGCGTTCGGCGGCAAACAACGTGGCGACCGCGGCGGCGGCTTCCCCCTTGGTGGTGAAATGGAGGAGTGCGCGCTGAAGTTCCGCAGCACTCAGCTCACCATTATTGTCTAGATCCCATTCCGCGAAGTGCTTTTGCACCTGCTTGAGGAATGGATAGTCCTTCGTTTCGGCGCGAAGAGTACTCGGCAGAACGCAAAACGAAACCAGCAGCATCCAGCGCAGCGGGCGGAACATAGGAACTCCAGCAAGAGCAGTCAGACGCATCAAGGTGCTTCTAAAAACCAACGCAAGATAATGTGCCAGTTTGCATTCGCCATGCGAATTGCGTTGAATGGCAGTCTAAGTAGGTAATCACCGTTTGTCAACAAATTCTCTCAATGCAATGCCTTTGGCAGGCGGAAGCGGCGTTGGTAGTTTATTTATAGACCACGACTCGCCCTGACAAGCCGTAGGTCGCCCCACTCGCCACGCTGCCGTCGCCCAATCGGCGGCTTTTCCAGCGAGTCTTCTTCTTGGCAACCGAGAACGTGCGCGATAGGATCAAGAGCGTTGCGTTTGACCAAAATTCCTGTCCGTCATGGGTCGTCGCGGTTCAGCGTGAGCATCGCCGGGTCTGTGAAATCTCTTTGTTATGGGAGGACGCGTTATGAGAAATTTCTTGATGGGGTGTATCGTGCTTTTCACAATGTCGGGGATCGCAATCGGCGAAGAGCCTAAGCAACCGCCGAAGGAACTTGCGGTGGACTTGGGCGGCGAGGTGAAGCTGGATCTCGTCCTGATCCCTGCCGGTTCCTTCATGATGGGGGATGCTATCGAGAAGCCTGCCCGCCCTCCCGTCTATGGATCGGTCAAGGTGACAATTACGAAGCCCTTTTACCTGGGCAAGTACGAAGTCACTCAGGAGCAGTGGCACGCGGTGATGGGCAGCAACCCGAGCTACTTCAAGGGGCCGAAGAAACCAGTGGAAACCGTCAGTTGGGACGACTGCCAGAAGTTCCTGGAGAAGCTCAATGCAAAGACAGCCGGACAAGGGGGCAAGTTCGTATTGCCCACCGAGGCGCAGTGGGAATATGCCTGTCGAGCGGGAACTACGGGCAAGTTTTGTTTTGGGGACGACGAAAAACAACTTGGCGAGTACGGCTGGTTCGGTGAGACGAACGGTACCAAAACCCATCCGGTCGGCAAGAAGAAGCCCAATGCGTGGGGTCTGTATGATATGCACGGTAATGTGCGTGAGTGGTGTCAGGATTGGTGTGTTGCTTATGATTGTTCTAAGGCGGTAGACGATCCTACTGGTGCGAAAACGGGCGAGAAGCGCGTGAATCGCGGCGGGGACTGGCAAAACTTAGGGATGTTCTGCGAGTCGCCGTGCCGCGGAGAATTCGATCCCGACGGCAAGAGTTACGTCCAGGGCCTGCGTGTCTCTCGACTTCCGGCGGAATAGACAAGTCAATGGGAGCGAGCAGAGCGAGTGCGTAGTCGCGTCAGTCAGGCCGTGGCCAGACAATCTTTCACCAACAGACTTTGTCCGGCCTGTGGCCTGACATTTATACACAAGGTTTTCCATCCCGAAGGGATGATAGCCATTAGCCAGTGGTTGAGCGCAGCGACACCACCGGAAAGCGGTCCCGCGAAATACGACCCCGCGAAGTGTGAATAACCGCGTTAGCGGCGACCTGTGAATAGCCGTGGATTTCAACCCACGGTTTCCGTCGCCCCCCGACGTCTGAGCCAGGTAGTGGCGACACAATGATCTCGCAAAACCGGTTGCCGACGACTTAGCTTGGCCGTCCGGCGTCAATCATCCAGTCGTACTCCGTATTGAATAACGACCGTCAATGCCTTATCGCAGCCACTCTTTGACCAGGGGTATTACTCGTCGCGGCAGATTGCTTAAACGCAGCATCGCTGCGACCATCGACTGGACCAAGTGACGATGTGAATCGGAATGTCTCTCGGCTCCACCCCGGGTTGGAAAACCAAACTGGGCTACGCTTTTTGGAGAATGACACCGTCGACCGTTCTCCGATGTCAGCAACGGCACTTATTCCAAAACTGTTCAGGCCACTGCCCAGTCTATGTGGACTTTTTCCGTTCTACTCGTTGTCGTACTCTGTCATCCTATCGCGAATTCGCTCATCGACTATGGCGTCGATATCTTCTTCGGCACGCATCCCATAGAACTCTTCAGGTGAATACCGCCTTGTGCGGGTATACGGGTTGCCAAGACCGACCACACATAGCTCCGCATAACCATTAAGTTTCAAGTTGCAATTGCCGCAATTAAAGGAGGATGGAAGCACCGACTGTCGAACGACAATCTCACCGTCGTCATCCTGTCGTGACTCTTGGCCGAATGGATCCCCTTGCACGCTTGCTGGCCCCTTGCATGCCGGGCAAACGCTACGATGATGGCGCAAGTGAACCAATTGCGCAAGTTTCTTTTCTGACTCAGCAAACAATGCGTCCTTTTCTTCCTGTTCTTTCGCAACAAAGACCTTCTCGTAGGCGGCAATGTTGTTTTTGACAGTGTTTTTTACGTCCGCCTCTACTTGTGTGAGCTCACTCAATGCAACATCCGCTTCCACCTTGCCGAAAAGGTTAACCAAATCGTAATCGAGAGATTTTGCGAGTGTTTGGCAACAACGATAAAAACCGGCAAGCCATTTCTGTGCCGTGTAGTCAGTGAACGCGGAAGCTCCAGTATGAAGTTCGTCGTTCCGAATATTTACAAGTGCATTTGCCGCCTTGCAATCATCGGTCGTGAATCCGGGCACTAGCAGTTGGCACAACTGGAGAACTTGTGAGGCACCAATAGATTTCCTCGACACCGCTTCGGATCCAAGGTTCAACGCATGCAAAAGATGTTTGTGGTCACGATCAGACTCGGCCAATAGCGTCGGACTAATTCGCGCAATAGCCGACCTTGCAAGTAGCTCAAGGCCCATTGCCGACCATAAGCCAAACCGAGGATCGTCGCGAGGCGAATCAAATGCATACTCAAAAAACAGTTTCGACTTCGCCCAAAGCGGATTGGTTTCCCAGCTCATTGTTTACTCGATATAGATTCTTGAAATTACTCGCTCGCCTTCGCCTTCAGGTGCTTCCCCTCGACCATGAAGAACTCTCCAATTGTCGAGAACCAATACTGCATGGTCCGCCCAATCGAAGGCCATTGGCTTTACATTGCTTAGGTGGTGATTGAGGATAACGCTCGCCTCATGGGCAGCACGATTTATCGGATTCATTGCGACTGGGTCAAAACGATAGCCAACATCATCATTAAGGCGAAAGCGAATTGTACAGAGAAACGGTTGTCGCGTAACGGCCACCGTCCAAATAGACGATTCAAGGCAACGAAGTTCTGCCGTTGAAAACGTGTGGAGAAGAGTCTCCCATCGACAAAGGGTCGTGCTGCGACGGAGATCGCCCGTCGCGGAAAGAATTATGTATCTTGCAGGCGTTGGCCAGAATGCCGTATCGGTGTGGAGCGGATATGCCTTTGTGCCATGAATGCTTGCAAACGTTTTGGGGGCCGCGCACGTCGGCGGTACCGGACGAAGCTTGCAGATTAAGTGGCCATCCTTTGAGGGAATCGGGCGTCCATAGGTCGCGGCAAGTTCTAGCAGCGCGCAATCGCTTCGCAAGACTTCTTCCGCAACCCAGCCATCTTGTCGAAGTTGAATCGTACTCATCAAACTCGATTGCCAAGGTTAGCGAAAAAATTCAGAACCGAATCGCGGTTTAGACATGCCATAACAAATGGCGTCGTCCCGAATCGTCTGCTGCAACGAATAGCTGGAGCGACACTAACGACCCGACGCCACCCACAAAACAGAAAAACCACCCACGGATATTGAACCTGTTTCCCCTGCGTTTTGCAAGTCGTTCAAGTCGGTACCCACGATTTGTTTCCAACCTGGGTGCAGCCAAGAGGCTCTGCAATTGTCCCTTCGCGTGATCGGTAGTATTTCGGGAGCAATTCTTTCAGTGCGGGCGAACTCACATGGGCAAATTCCCCCCGACCAACAACGATTCCGCGAACTTGTACAAGCGGCATCTCGCCGCTTCTGTGACGCGGCGAGACGCCGCGTCTACGAGTAACGGTCCGCAGCGAAACTGACCCGATTCCCCATTCATCGCTCATTGTTCTGCATTCATCGTTTCCCAAAATGGCCCAATTTTAGACGCGACAAAACGACCAAAATATGCTATACTGCGGCGAATAAAAACCAACAAAAACGATGGTCGACTTTCGCTCCCGCGAAAGGACGCAGGCGTTTTTGGTGAGCGAATCACGACCCAACATCGCTCGAATTTGCGGCCGACGGAAATGAAGAATCGTCGCATGATTTGATTAAACGGGCAACTTCCCCTTCGTCGTGCCAATAAGTCGCGACTTATTGCGTTGTGAACTTTGCGAACCATTTACCAACACCCAAATTACTCGGCAAATTGACAACATCACCCCGTTAACCGCGCGCAATAAATCCGACTTATTGCGCGCAACCCGCCGGGGCCCCCCAGCGAAAACGCAAAAAATCAATTCGCAGTTCAGGTCAATGGAATGCACAGGTGCATGCCCTACGGCTACAACCATGACCATCCACCCACCACATCATGAATAATTCACTTCCGATTTCCGCTCGACCTTGGCTCGCCGCGTGGACCCTGTGTCAGCGGGAACTCGTCCGCTTTTTTCGCCAACCCAACCGCGTGTTCGGCGCGATTGGCCAACCGCTGATTTTCTGGTTGCTGTTTGGGGCCGGGCTGAGCAGTTCCTTTCGGCTCAATGATGCGGGCCAAATAAACGGCGCAGGCCAGTTAATCAACGCCGCCGAAAGCGGTCCTTCTTATAGCGAGTATTTTTTCCCCGGCACCGTCGTTTTAATTGTCCTGTTCACCGCGATCTTTGCCACGATTTCCATTATCGAAGATCGCCGCGAAGGCTTTTTGCAAACCGTCCTCATTTCGCCCGCCCCCCGTTGGTCGATGGTGCTGGGCAAGGTGCTGGGCGGGACGATCATCGCGTTGATTCAGGCAGCCCTGTTTTTGATTTTGGGTCTGACGATTGGAATTCATTTTTCGCCGCTGATGTTGCTGGCGATTGTCGGCTGGTTATTTTTAATCGCCTTGGCGTTGACGACGCTCGGCTTTGTGATCGCTTGGCGGATGGACTCGACCCAAGGTTTTCACGCCATTATGAGCGTCTTTTTAATGCCGATGTGGCTGTTGTCCGGGGCATTTTTTCCCGCCGGAGATAATCCCCTCGGCTGGATTGTGCGGCTGAACCCGTTGACCTATGGGGTCGCGGGCCTGCGTCGGTTATTATATTGGGATGCGAGCGAGGCGGTGCGAGCGGTGAAGTTGTCGCCGGACCTGCCCGCCGCGTGGCTGTGTTGCGTGGTCACAGTCGGTTTTGCTTTATTGATGTTCGCGGCCGCTTGGAAAATTTCCGAGCAGCGAACAACGGGAGACCTATTATGAAAAATTCCGCTTTGACGTTTTGGGTGTTTGTGCTGTTTGTCGCGGCGATTGCTTACGCCGCCTTGTACACCATCAAACATCAGGACAATTCCGCCGATCCTTATACTTCTGCCGCCGCTCCGTCGGGTGCCTCAATGACCGGAACGGTCAAACCCTTCGCACTGACCGACCAAGATGGCAACGAGTTCGACACCAAGAATCTCGATGGCCAAGTCTGGGTTGCAAGCTTTTTCTTTTCCAGTTGCCCACAAGTCTGTTTGCAAATGAACCAGAAACTGGCCAAGGTCCAAGAGGACAAGCGATTTGCCGACGTGAAGTTCGTAAGCATCACCTGCGACCCGGACAACGACAAACCGAGCATCCTTAAACAGTATGGCCAAAAGTTCGCGGCCGACGATCAACGCTGGAAATTTTTGACCGGCGACCAAGAGACCATCACTCAGGTCGGCCTGGGTCTGGGCATAACCGTGAAGAAAATCACCCATTCCGACCGGATCATCCTGGTGGACCGTAACGGAGAAATTCGCGGCGCATTCATCACGAGTGACAACGATCAATGGGAATTTTCGCAACGCGCGTTGTTGAAGCTGGTTGCGGAACCAATCAAGCCACTCGTCGAGCCAAGCAAGCCTGTTAACGAGCCGAGCAAGCCCGAATGAGCATGGCTTTTAATCTCTTTCTATTGGCCGACGTGCCCCTTCTGCCCACCGTCAACGCCGTTCTGAACGGACTGGCGACGCTCCTCTTGCTCGCCGGAATTGTCCTCATCAAGCGTAAGCAAGAGACTGCCCACAAGTGGACGATGCTCTCCGCCTTCGGCGTTTCGATTCTCTTTCTGATTTGTTACGTCGCGTATCACATTCAGATCGGCGGCGGCAAGAAATTTCCCGACGGCCCTTCGCCCGCGATCCGTTACGCCTATCTCCTCATGCTGGCCACACACATCGTCCTCGCCGCCGCCGTCCCTTTTTTAGCGGGCTGGACGATCTATCTGGGCCTTAAAAATCGTCGCCCTCAACACCGCCGCTGGGCTGTCTGGACGTTCCCCATTTGGCTGTATGTCTCGATCACCGGCGTGCTGATTTACGCGATTTTGTATCACGTTTACGCGGCGTAATCGCCAAATTTACGCCGTGTAAAAACGAACTCTGGCTCAGTATTGACCTAGATGCTGGAGGGTACCACTGCTCTACCAATCGTCCGTTGATGGATGGTAAACTCAGGGCGGGGTTTTAAGGAAGACCAAAACGGCAGCAGGGTGTCATGGTAAGGCGTTATCGGGTGACGTTGACGGAGTCGGAGCGAGACGATTTACGAAAGCCGGTGAGCGTGGGCAAGGCGGTTGTGCAAAAGTTGGTTCGAGCCAGGATCCTGTTGTTGGCGGATCAATCGGAAGGGGGTTCGGCGAAGTCCGATCCGGAGATCGTCGAGGCGTTGGGGTGCGGTCGTGCCAGCGTGGAACGGATTCGCAAGCGGTTCGTGGAAGATGGTTTGGATGCGGCACTTGTTCCCAAGCCGAGCTTACGGATTTACGAGCGAAAGCTGGATGGCAAAGCGGAGGCTCAGAGGACATTCCGTTTTGCCCGTCGCTGGGCGAACTTTGCACGACGCTCAGCCATCCCGAATCGACGAGCCACCGCAGCCTTTCGGCGGAACAACGCAACTCTTTGGGCATCACCGGCGGAACGATCCGTCTGTCGATAGGGACGGAGTCGCCGGAGTTTATTTTAGCTGCGATAGAGCAGGCGATGGATGGGGTGGCGGAGTAGCCGAGTCACGACCGCTGGAGGTACTGCGAATGTTAATGACATTTCCATTTGAGATACCCGAGCGATTGCATTCCAAGTTGCCTGCTCCGTCGCAAGACGGCAATATCTACGCGGACGTTTTTGCCGAGGGTTGCTGGGACGGAATCGTCGTTTTTGACAGTCACTTTCGATGTATCGGTATTTACCAGGGCCGACAAGTACGCAAAGAGCCGATCTTTTTTCTTACGGACAAACTCGAAGACTTCCGTACTCCCTCAAAATGGAATTGGATTCTCGCGTCATTGCCGTTTTGCCTCAATGACTACGACCTATCGCTAATCGGAATCTGGCTCATTTGTCCGATACTGCTGTTGGCTGGTTGGATCATCAATCCTTATTTTTACCTGACTCCGATTCCGATCGTGGTTTTGAGCATTCGTAGTATGTATCAAATTCGAGGATTTCCGTTTCTACGACTATTGACGGCCATTGCAGGCGTTGGTTTTCTCATGGACGGATTGATCCTGTTTATTCAAGCGATGAAATAGCCGATTTCGCCTCGCTTGGCTATCGACCGAAAAACTGACGCAACGACAATGTCCCCTCTTCATTTCATCGGTTTCGCCACAGGACAACATTTGATACGATGGGTGCATCGCCTTCTTCCAGTTCAGCAGGATGTCGAACGAGTGATGCGGAACCAATCATGTCGAAGAAGAAATTCACCGTAATCTCGCTCTTTTCTGGAGGTCTGGGGCTTGATCTCGGCCTGGAGCAGACGGGCCGGTTTCGCGTCGTGGCGTGCGTCGAAAAAGAACGTGCCTTTTGCGAGACGATCCGAACGAATCAAAAGGCGGGGCGACTTCCTCCTGATCTCAAAGTCTTTGAAGGTGATATTTCCGACCTCTCGCCGCAAGCGGTCCTAGATGCTGTCGGCCTTCAACCGGGAGAGGTCGATCTCATCGCGGGTGGGCCACCCTGTCAGTCGTTCAGCACGGCGGGAAAACGGGCGGCCACCCAAGACCCTCGCGGTACATTGTTGTGGCAATACCTCCGCTTTGTGGAGGCGATTCAACCGAAGTTCTTTCTCATGGAGAACGTCCGAGGATTGCTGTCAGCGGCATTGAACCATCGGCAGGTCGCCCAGCGGCCAGACAAGGGGGGCGCGCCGCTGGAACACGCCGAGGAAGCGGGATCGGTCATCCGCCTGTTTGCGAATGACCTGCAAAAAATCGCTGGTTGCGGTTATCACATGGATTGCTTTGAAGTGAATGCCGTGAACTATGGCGCTCCACAACTGCGAGAGCGAGCGATTTTCATTGGGAATCGGTTTAACTCCTTGGTGAATTTTCCCGACCCCACGCACGGTGCGCCGACTGCCTTGCCCATCGAGCGGACGCTCTTCGCGGATGAAACGCAACTCCTGCCGTGGGCGACTTTGCAGGATGCTATCGGCGACCTCAACGAAACCGATCCGGTCATCATGGATTTTAGCCCTCGCAAAAAAGGGTTTCTCGAACTCGTGCCGCCGGGTGCGAATTGGCGGAGCTTGCCGGTCGAAATTCAAAAGGAGTCGATGGGGAAGGCGTGGTTTGCCAAGGGGGGGCGGTCGGGCTGGTGGCGACGATTGACGTTTGATCTTCCGTCTCCGACATTGGTGACGATGCCCAATCACGCCAGCACGTCGCTTTGCCACCCGGTCGAATGCCGGGCGTTGTCACTGCGAGAATATGCTCGTATTCAGGAGTTTCCCGACGATTGGCAAATCTGTGGCAAGACGGTGGAACAATATGCTCAGATTGGCAATGCGGTGCCCGTCCGGTTGGGACGTGTGGCGGGCGAAGTCGTCGCGGCCGAATTGGACCGCCTTGAGGAAAACAATTGGGAGCGTTGTTCGCACAAACCAGACGCCTATCGCATTGTGTATGTGCAGTCGCATGTAAGAACCCGGCAGTGGTATAGAGACGGCGAAACATTGGTCTGGGAAGCGGAATCGAATACTCGACCCACTTATTCAGTGCCCAAGACCAAGCGAAAAACCAAACGCATGTGAGGAATGGATGGCCCATGACGGAATGCCCCGACCCGAGGCACTCATTCTGACGAAGGAGTCTCTTCTGCGGTCGCTCGTACAAGTCGACCGGGACCGGCCTTCGTCGGATAGAGTTTTGGCGATGGAAAATGACTTTCGCGCAAGGATCAATAGCCACCTGGAAAGCCTGCCAACGGCTAACGCGAAATTTGCGAAGTTCAACACCAGTCCGTTTGTTCTGATGTTCTACACACTCCAGCAAGGGTTCACAAATATCGGTCAAATCGAAGAGGCCATTCTGCCCGCCAAAGTTTTTTCGTCGATGGAAACCTCGGCAGGCCGAATGGTCGAGGCGGTGGTACTTCCGCAATATGGTTGGGAGTTTGCCCCCAGCGGAATGCAAACGGTGTATTCGGCAATCGACGGCAAGAAAATCCGCAAGGATACTTTGTGCCTGGCCACTCTCAAGAGCGGTCCGCGATGCTTGAACGATGAAATGAGTGAGAATTTTGCCGACACGATTCTCAGTCACTGCACCGATTGGGCGAAAGCGGCGGGCAAGAAGAAACTGGACTTCACCTATGGAGTTCTGTACGGAACGAAAAAACAGTCCAACAAAAAGGACTGGCACATTCTACGAAACATTGCCAAGAAACTGCCCCAGGGAATCAAAAAATCGCCCGACGGAAACTGGCATTGTCGCTTCGAGAAAAACGGAATCGCCGTGACCGTAACCGTTCGCATCGGCATTGACTTGTGGAATTACATCGCTGGGCATGAACTGGCCTATATGGAGATTTGTACTTCGTTATTGCGGGCGTGCGTGAAACCATCGGAGGGTGGGACGGGAAAACGGTCGTACACTATTTCCGACCTGGAAGAGATCACGTCGTTGGCCGGAATTCCGCCGACATTCAATGTGAAGATTCTGCAAAGATCGCAATTGGAGTGGTTGTTCTTCTTCGCCCGACATTTCTGTGATGAGATTACCACGGGGAATTTGGAACCATGACTTGGCATTGCCTCCATTGCGGCGAATACCACACCGTTGAATTCGACGCCTGCTGGAAGTGTGGGCGCGATATTCAGGGGGATCGCTCTGCGCATTTTGACGAGGTGTTGTTCTCGTTAACCGCTTCCGAACGGAATGATCTGGAACAGGCAAACCGTGACGAGAGCGCGACCTCCGCAGAATTCGATTTGCTTCCACAAACGCCCGCCAACGTGTTGCCCGAACGAAGTCCGCCCAAACCGTTTCGCGAACGGTTGTCGTCCTACGTCGGCCATGAGGTGGACGAGTCGGAACTTGACGACCGCACTTCGCAAATGCCATTTTGGATGGCGTCGATTAAAGTGTGTCGCACACCGATCAAGGCGCGCGAATTTATTCGGCGACTTTTGCGGCGCATTCAACGGCAGGTGAGAGGTTCTCGCTACCGAAACTAAACGGACCGACTCCGACGACGCAATATCGCTGCTTAAGCGATTATGAAGTAGTCCGTGTTGAAGCGGTGAACAACGCATGTCAGGTACGGAGTACCTGACCTACTGGGTTGGTTTACTTCGGCGTCAGCGTGCAGATGATCCGGCGACCTTGGTGGCTGGGTGGAGACTCGATCTTGCACACGTCCTCAAGGGCTTGCAACACATGCTTCATGACCTTTTGGCCTTCTTCGGCGTGGGCAATTTCGCGACCGCGAAACACAACCGACACGATCACTTTGTCCTTGTGCATCAAAAAGTCGCGGGCTTGCTTGAGCTTGAAGCCGATGTCGTGTTCGCCCGTCTTCGGACGAAGGCGAATTTCTTTGATCTTGCTTTGGTGCGAGTGTCCCTTGGATTGCTTCTTGTTTTGCTGATATTTGAACTTGCCAAAGTCCATGATACGACAGACCGGCGGCCGTTCCGTCGGCGCGACCTCGACGAGGTCCAGGTCGGCATCGCGAGCCATGTTCATCGCTTGGTCCGTCGGCATGACGCCCAACTGTTGACCTTCGGCACCGATCACGCGAATCGGGCTAATCCGAATCTGTTCGTTAATTCGCTGTCCCTTTTCGATGGGTGCTGTCCTCCGCGCGTCCTTGGAAATGTTTTGTTGGCTTCGATGTGAGCGGCGTGTTCAAAGTCACGCATCGGTCTTTCGAATATCCACTCCGGAAAGTTATGTGTGGTCAAGCGATCATGAGCGGCCGACGAAATGTCGGAACACGTTCAAGACCGGATCGCCGGCCATTCGCTGAGCCACACCAAGGTGCAAACAAGTTTACGTTATTATTCTGTCCCGTTACAACGGGAAATTCAACTGATTTTCTAGACAAACAACCTCGGCTCAAGGCATTTCCCTGACTAATACTCGTGTCCCCCGGCCCTTTCCGCCACGATGGCCGCCGCAACGGGCTTGGCAACCTGCCGCACTTGTCGCGTCCGAACTTCTTTCAACATTTTTTCAATGGCCTGAGCGACGGGCATCGCCCCCAAATCTCCCTCAATCCGGTCGCGGACCGAAACGGTGCCCGCCTCCATATCCTTTGGCCCAACGACGAACATGTAGGGAATCAATTCGAGCTGGGCATTGCGAACCTTCGCCCCGAGTTTTTCGGAACGAAAATCGCCCGTCACGCGCATTCCGGCGGCCCGAAGTTTCTCTTCTAACTCTCGTCCGTACACTTCCGACTTTTCACTGACGGTCAAGACCCGAACTTGTTCCGGTGCAAGCCACAGTGGGAACGCCCCGGCGAAATGTTCAATCAACACACCGATGAAACGTTCCATCGAACCGAGCGGCGCGCGATGGATCATCACCGGTTGATGCGGTTGATTGTCCGACCCGATGTACTCAAGATCAAACCGTTCCTTGCTGGGCAGGTTATAGTCCAATTGCACAGTTCCCAATTGCCACTCGCGACCGATGCAATCGCGGACCACGAAGTCGGCTTTGGGACCATAGAACGCGGCTTCGCCCGGCTCGGGCACGGCGTCAATTCCCAGGTCTTTGCAAACCTGCACCAGTGACGCTTCGGCCCGATTCCAACTTTCCGCATTGCCGACGTACTTCGTACTGTCGGGATCACGAAAGCCAAGTCGCACGCGATAGTCGGTCATGCCGAGCGATTTTAACACGTACTGCGTCATTTCCATACAGCCGCGAAATTCCTGCGGCACTTGTTCTTCGGTGCAAAACAAGTGGGCGTCGTCCTGCGTAAAACCGCGAACGCGGGTCATCCCGCCCAACTCGCCCGACTGCTCGTAACGATAAACCGTGCCAAACTCGGCCAGACGCACGGGCAACTCGCGATAACTTCGCGGCTTCGACTTATAGATCATAATGTGATGCGGGCAATTCATCGGCTTCAGCAAATATCGCTCGTCGTCGCTCATCACAATCGGCTTGAACTGACTGTCCGCATAGTACGGAAAATGTCCGGAGATTTGATACAACTCGACCCGGCCAATGTTCGGCGTGTAAACGGGCATATATCCGCGACGCGACAATTCTTCCTTAACAAATGTTTCGAGCAGGCCGCGAATCATCGCCCCTTTGGGCAGCCACAATATCAAACCCGCCCCGACGAGGTTCGACGTCGCAAAGAGTTCCAACTGCCGACCAAGAACGCGGTGGTCACGTCGCTTCGCCTCTTCGACCCCTTTGAGATGGTTGTCGAGATCTTCTTGCGAAAACCAAGCCGTTCCATACAGCCGCTGCAACTGCTCGCGCTCTTGGTTCCCTTTCCAATAGGCACCCGCAATCGTCAGCAACTTAAACGCACCAATCGCTCCGGCGGCGGGAACGTGTGGCCCGCGACAGAGATCGACAAATTCACCCTGACGATAAAACGACAACTCAGGATGGTCGGCGAGACCTTCTTGCACATGTTCAACCTTGAACTGTTGACCCAGATCGCGACAAACGGCCAGGGCTTCCTCTCGCGGTTTTTCAACCCGCTCGAACGATTCGTTCGCCTTGATGATCTTGGCCATTTCGGCCTCGATCTTCGGAAAGTCCTCTTCCGAAAGGGACCGCGGGAGCATCATGTCGTAATAAAAACCATGATCGGTCGTCGGACCAAAGGCCAGTTGCACGCCGTCGAACAGCCGCATGACCGCACGGGCCATGATATGGGCACACGAGTGGCGCATCACATCGAGGGCTTCGGGGTCTTTTTTGGTGAGGAGGCGAAGAGAAACCTCGCCCTCGCTGGGGAGGGGTGTTTCCAGACCGACCGTCTTTCCATCGACCACGGCCGCGAGGGCCGCCTTGGCTAAGCCGGGACCGATTCCCACCGCGATTTCGCGGGGAGTGATCGGGCCGGTGTATTCCTTACATGTGCCGTCGGGCAGTTTAACTTGCAGCATATTCTCCCAGGGGGATGTGTTTCACAGCGGTGCCGGGTGGGCGTCGATACAAAGGACGCCGCAGACTCTTCCCAACCGCTTTATCCAACCCGGCCAGTATAGGAAATAGGCAGGAAGTCTGTAAAGCGGAACCGCTTAAACAAGTTTCCCAGGCGAGCCGGAGGGCGTCAGCTCCCGGTGTGACCTGCGATCAATCTCCATCCTGCTATCTCTATACTCCTGTCCAGCCGTTTATATCCTCGTTTTCGCCCAGATTCGCCGAAAAAACGCCACCCCCTCTTGACGCAACTGCCACCTTACGTCAGATTGCCAGACCGGATTAAATGCGACGAGGATCGCGAACCGGACGCCCATCCTTGGTGTCCCCTCCCTATCCCTTTCATCCCTCCGGGCGATTAGCTCAGTTGGTTAGAGCACCGCGTCGACAACGCGGGGGTCACAAGTTCGAGTCTTGTATCGCCCATGTTTACATTTGTACAGTATCCGCAAGAGTGAGAAAATCCCGGAATTCCGGGATTTTCTCGTTAAGGGGCAAAGTCGGTTGCGGAGCATTTTGGGGTGTTTCTTGCACTGACTGTGCCAGAATTTCCGGGGTCGCAATTCGCCCGTTCGTAATCGGCCCCGTCGCGACCAATTCCCAAAACTTAGTACGTTGGTGAGATACAGAATTGGGCCATTTTGCCCGGGCTCGCTCACGCGGCGACTTCGTAGAGATACTTTTGAAAATCCGCGAACACTTTGCCGATGTCCTCGGGCTGGCCGAGATCGGCGATGGCATCGGCGAGTGAGTCGTGATACTTCAGCCGCAGCAGTGGAGTGAGCTTGTTCTGGTCAAGTTCCTCCACGCCGACCGTGACGTAATGGGAGAGGACGAAATCGAGAAAAGCTTGCTGCTGGGCGTTGAAGTTGGAATTGATAGACACCCGCGCATGTTCGGCGCGGGCTTCGCGAGTCACGGTCGGCAGTGCGTAGGCCACGTGCGCGAGTACGTCGAAAAGGTCGCTTTTTTCGGCATTGATGATTTTCTGCATTTCCACAAGTTGATCGCGGCCGAAGCCCTTTTCGGCGAGTCCTATTAACAGCTTCGCCCGCGTGTCCGGTGCGCTCCAGAGTTTGCGCAGTTGTTCCTCGCTCTGGAAAAAGTCCGGCAGCTTGCCGAAGAGCATTTCCATGAACTGCTGCGCGGACATCGGCGTGCCGTCCGGATGCCAAAAGGTTGTCATCAGCATGTGCTGGATGGTGCGATCCTTACCGTCGGCGAGTTTCACTTTCGCCTTTTTCCGCTGTTGACATTCGCAGGGGCGTTTACCGCAGTTGGGGCACGGCTCGGTGGGACATTCGCACAGGGTCTTGCCGCAGACATTACAAGTTTTCGGCGGTGTTGGCTCGCATGCGCAGGGATAATAACCGCACTTGGGGCACGTCTCCGGCTCCAACGGCTCGCCATCCCATTCCTGGTCTTGGAAGTGATGATGCGCTTTGACGAAGTCGTAGATCGTGAAGTAGTCCTTGCCGTCGAACAGCCGCGTACCACGCCCGATGATTTGTTTGAACTCAATCATCGAATGGATCGGACGCAATAGGACGATGTTGCGAATGTTCCGCGCATCCACGCCCGTGGAAAGCTTTTGCGAGGTGGTTAAGATGGTCGGAATGCTCTTTTCGTTGTCCTGGAAATCACGCAAATACTGTTCGCCGAGCGTGCCATCATCGGCCGTCACTCGTTGGCAATAGTGTGGGTCTTTGCTTGTCGTCAGCTGGTTAATGAGGTCGCGGACGACCAGTGCATGAAGCTGCGTTGCGCAAAATACTAACGTCTTCTCATTTTGGTTAATTTGCTCCAGCAAGATCTTCACACGAAAGGCTTCCCGTTCCTTGATTTCGATGATTTTGTTGAAATCTTTTTCTTCGTACCGCTTGCCCATCTCGATCTCGCCTTCGATCACCTTGTCATCGGGCGTGTAAACATATTCATCGAGCGTGGTGGAAATCTGCTTGACCTTGAACGGCGTCAGAAACCCGTCGTTGATGCCCTCTTTGAGCGAGTAGATATAGACCGGCTCGCCGAAATAGCGGTAGGTGTCGACGTTGTCCTTGCGCTTGGGCGTGGCGGTCAGGCCGAGTTGCACGGCGGGCGCAAAATAGTCCAGGATGCCGCGCCAATTGCTTTCGTCATTCGCGCCGCCCCGATGGCACTCGTCAATGACGATGAAATCAAAGAAATCCGGCGGATACTCACCAAAATAGGGTGCAGGCTTCCCGTCGCCGCCCGGGCCACACATGAACGTCTGGAAAATCGTGAAGAACAGGCTGCCGTTTTTTGGCACTTTGCCCTTCTTCTTGATGTCGCCCGGCTCGATGCGGACCAGCGCGTCTTCGGGAAACGCCGAAAACGCATTGTAAGCCTGATTCGCCAGAATGTTCCGGTCAGCGAGAAAGAGAATACGCGGGCGGCGGGTCGCTTCACGGCTTAAGTTCCAGCGGGCGTGAAATAATTTCCAGGCAATCTGAAAGGCGATGAAGGTCTTCCCCGTGCCCGTGGCGAGCGTGAGCAAGATGCGGTTCTGCTCGGCGGCGATGGCGTGCATCACCCGCTCGACGGCAATGTCCTGATAGTAGCGACTGGGATGCGAGCCGCCTTTATCCTCAAACGGAATTGCGGCGAAACGGTCGCGCCAGGCGTTCTTCTCGGCAAAGGTCCGGTTCCAAAGTTCGTCCGGTGTGGGAAACCGGGGGACTTCCCCCTCGCTTCCCTCCTGCATGTCGATGCCGTAGATCGCTTGGCCGTTGCTGGAATAAGTGAAGCGGATGGCCAGCTTCGCGGCGTAGTTCTTGGCCTGTCCGACCCCTTCGGTCAGTTCCTCGTTCCAAGCCTTGGCTTCAACAACGGCCAGCTTCGTGTTCCGAAACTCCAAGACATAATCGGCTCTGAGGGGTACGGCCCGC
Organism: Planctomycetaceae bacterium; assembly: GCA_043738845.1. Lineage (GTDB taxonomy): Bacteria > Planctomycetota > Planctomycetia > Pirellulales > DASRSE01 > DASRSE01. Next base: position 3,567 of record JAYUFG010000388.1, on the reverse strand, counting down.
CGCCCGGGGCCTTCGATCCGGCCGAGTGTAATCGGGTAATCGCGCCGAATGCGGCTGCCCTCGACGACCCCCCAGCCGGCGGCATTCAACGCGGGATCAATCTTTTCGGCTCTGGTTTCGGCTTCGTTCATGGCGTGTCGCGTCTAGTGAAAAAGAAAGCAAGTCCTTGCAAACAAAGGCTCTAGGGCAATCACTGGGTCGTAAAATGGTTTGCGTTTAAGTAAAAGTCACGCCCAGAACGGCACGTAGCAAAGATAGCGGGCGGATTTTTTCTGCCGGTTTCGCCAGCTTGATCTTCAACCAAAAACTTCGCCAGAACGCTTAATGAAATCCAGGAAGTTCAGGCACGGAACATTGACTTGCGGCAGGACACACACGGCCGGTATTTTTCGTTTGCCAGCCTCTAACGGCGGCGTGGCTTGTCGCGCTTCATTGGAAACTAATTCGATGTTGTGAACCGACGACGTCGCGATAATAAAAACGTCATTCTCATCGACGCCTGTCGCAAAATACTTGTCATTGATGATGCCCAGAAGGTTCTTGATCTCAATCGCTTTCAAAAGTATCGCGTTGTCTACCGGAAGAGGTTTGATGCCCACACTGCCTAGCCATGCGTGGCAGTCGGGAATCTTGTGTCCAACCTCGTCGAAAGCAACCGCCGACATCACAACCTCCTCTGAACCAATTTGTTCCGCAATCCAATTCCATAGTTGCGGAAACTTGTCAGGCGGATAATTGTCCCAGGCATGAATCATGGATGAAGCGTCAAACGCCACCATAGTGACGCTCCAATTCGTGCATGTCCTTGATCTTCAGATTGTCGAGATAATTACTGGCCTTGTAGAGGCTAATTTTGGTCGCATTCAGCGCGTCCAGCACGGTTTGAACGAACGGGGCACCGAAGATATGAACCGGCTCCCGATACCGATATTGGCGTGTTCCTCCTTCGTTATCTTGGACGGGTGGTCGTGGCAAGCGACGATATTTCTCATAGGCAACCTGCGGCAGTCGCCCGGCATCCAGTAGCCGGCGCAAGATCACTTCACCGCTCACCCCCCACTGTCGGCGAAAAGGGGCGAGCCATTCATCAAAGTGCTTCACGTCGGCGGGACGTGTCTCATCGCGAATTTGCTGGAGAAACTGGGTTGGAACCAGTAGTGAACCGGCGAACTCGTTCGCTTCTCGCTCGTTGCCTTGGTCGAATACTAAATCACTTTCCTCGTCCATGAAACTTTGCTTGTGAAGCAGTATGTGGCCAAGCTCGTGCATGAGCGTAAAAACCTGCCGACTTTCGTAGGCGGGAGGTTGCTTTTTGATGACGATTACCGGGCAGACAGGATCGTACAGCGAAAATCCGCAAATGGTGCTGACTTTTTCGATTTGCCAAGGTCCATTATGGCCATTGCTGCGAAAAACAAGGATTCCCCGTTTCTCGACGGCGGCGCGGTACGTATCGAACGTATTCTCGGGTTTCAAACCAAGCCATTGCCGGGTGACCGCTGCGGCCGAGATCGGATTTTCGGTGGCTAACGGCGGTGCGACAAAATGAGGTTGGTCAGTTCCACCCAATTCGTCGCGCAAGTTTACGTACACATTTCGTTGCCCTTCGACGCGCTCGATCAACGCCTTGATTTTCGGCGTCAGCCCCAGCTTTTGATTGGCCAACGTCCGGAATTGCGCGGAATGAACCCGCGCATCATCGACGGGCATGTTCTCCATGAAGAACAGCACGCCCCGCTGGAAATAATCGGCAATTCGGCGTAACTGGGCGAACGAAACACCGTCGCCCGACATGAGTTTGTCGAGCGTGGAAGGCGGAAAATGGAGTTGCGCGGCCAGTTCGACCGTTGAAATGCCGCGATCATCACAGCACCAGCGAATCCGTTCGGGGTTGATGTTTTGGATGCGCTCCATATACGACCACAGGCGTTGGGGAAAAGACTTGGCCGAACCGTCGGCCGTGGGTGGTTGTTCCGTGTTTATTATAGTCCAACCGGGTCGAAACCGCTAACCTCAGTTTGGACGTTACAATTGGCCGGAAAACGCCCGGTGCAGCAGCGATTTTTTCAACGCCTCCAGCGCGGCGAGCTTCCGCTCGTAGAGGCGGGCCAGGCGTTGGGTTTCTTCGTGGAGGGAGTCGAGTTTGGCCGCAATTGTCTTTTGTTCCTTCAATGACGGGAACGAAACCGAGATGACCCGCAAATCGCGGATGTTAATTTGCATCAACGCTGTGCCGTAAGTCTTCTCACGGATTTGGCTTTGAATTGGCCCACCGCTGATGAGGTAAAAACCAAACTCCGGCAGCAGGAGTAAGCGGTTGAAACGAATGGGAACGATTCCTCTGGTGACGTTCGCGCCGACAAGCTCAGGCGAAGCGATCGACACGATTCCGGTGCTGCCTCGGACACAAAGCAGCAGTTCGCCCCCTTGCAGTGCTGTTCTTTTGTAGCCGCCCGCCAACTTCGGGTCGATTCGCTTCAGGCCGCCGAGGCGAATGACCTTGGTCGTCAAATCTGTGGGGCGAACGATGGGCATGCCGTCGTCGAATTCCTCTCCCGGCTGAACGATGCCGTATGAGAGTGAGCAGTCGGCATCCGCGATGTCTTCCAGCTTCTTCTCCACCCACCCCGGGCCGCGCTGGTTAAGATGGATTGGAGGTGGCTATCGAAGAGGGCGCGGGCGTTGTGGAGGTTCTTTTCGGCGTTGGCTTGGGCGGTGGCCAGGCCCGCAAACGCTTCGTCCAGCAGGCCGACGATCCGCTGCTGTTCGGCCAGCGGGGGGACGGGAATCGTGAGAGCGCCGAGCTTCGTCGCATTGAACCCGCCTTGTGCGCTACCCGATGAACCGTCTTTGATGGACTGCCAGTAACCAGCAGTCTGGAAGAACAGCAGCACGAACTCCGGCAGTAACTTTTTGTCGAGCAACCGGAGTCGAATCAGATACGACGCGAACACTGCATCGGGCGGCTCATCCACGAGGAAGCTCTTGCCTGTCGTCGCCCCGGTTCGCGCAAAAACAATGTCACCACTTGCCAAGCGGTATTTGGGAAGGTCGGCCTTTTCGATTTTGCAGTAAGGCACGCTATCCCAATCAACGTGGTCGTCTTGAATGTCGGTGATGCGAAGAAACCGCGGGCCGACTGGCTCGCTGGATGCGCTTTCCGTGTAGCCGTAGTTAATGGCCGACACCGCTGCGAGTTCTTTGGTTTCCCACCCCTTCTTCATAGCAGCACCTTGATGTGGCCCAGCACTTCCGCGCTCTCGGCGTCCAGCGCGGCGATTTCGTCCATGATTTCCTGCGGGCTGCGGTGGGCGATTTCCTTGCCGCCGTTGGGGTTCTTCACGGAAAGATCAAACGTCTTCGGGTCGATGGCCGCGACGTCCACGCTCCAGCTTTTCGGCGAGTCGGCTTTGGTCTTTTGCAGCTTGATGAACTCGGCCAGGTCGGCATCATTCAGCGGGTTGGTCTTCCCCATGTTGCGGCCGGGATCAAGCTGATAAAACCAGACCTTGCGGGTCTTCGTGCCCTTCTCGAAGAACAGCACGACGGTTTTTACGCCGGCACCCT
>JAYUFG010000387.1:0-11458 GCA_043738845.1 Planctomycetaceae bacterium | reverse complement strand
TGCTACGACGGCTATCACCGCCAGCATCGCCAGTCGCGTTTCACTACCAAGCCGCCGCCTAATCCCTCGATTTCACGATGAAACTTACCGGATAGCCTTTCACTCCGTTCGTTCATTCGCCATGCCGGTCTTGATTTATGACATCGTTCGCCTAACAAGGCGAGGATCAATAAACGCCTGATCTCAACCTTGCCTAATGGGCCACGCATCGGGTAGTATCGGGCACAGTAGCACGCTGTTTCTCGACTCTTATCCTTGCGGAAAACTCTTGTGAATAACGCGATTTTGTCGCATACGTTTGAAAACGGACTAATCTTGGTTGCCGAACCGATCATGTCGTTGGAATCGGTGGCGTTTTCGTTTCTCGTGCCCGCCGGTTGCTCGTGTGACCCCCGCGAGCGGAGCGGTTTGGCCGCTCTCACGTGTGAAATGACGACTCGCGGGGCCGGTTCGCGAAACAATCGTCAGTTTTTGGAGGAGATGGAAAAGCTCGGCGTCGAACGGGGAGAGTCGGTTACGGACTCGCACACCAGCTTTCGCGGCGCGATGCTGGCCAAGAGTTTGTTGCCTGCTCTAGATCTGTTCGCCGACCTGTTGCTGCGGCCGACATTTCCGACCGATCAAATCGAGGCCGCCCGGCAAAATGCGCTGCAAGAATTGCGGGCGATTGAAGACGAGCCGAGCCAGCGAGTGATGTTGGAACTGCGGAAACGGCAGTATCCTTTTCCGCACGGTCGGTCGAGTCACGGCGAGCAAGCGGCGGTCGAAGCGATCACGTTGGACGAAATTCGCAAATTTCACGGGGACTTTTTTCGCCCGAATGGAGCCATTATTGGTGTCGCCGGGCGATTTGATTGGGAGGAATTAAAAAGCAAAATCAGCAAGCTGTTTGGAACTTGGCAAGCGAAACCGACAAAGACCTTGCCCATCGAAGAATCGGGCGAACGGGTGGCGCACGTTCCGCACGAATCGCATCAAACGCAAATTGGAATTGCCTACGACAGTGTTCCTTATCGCGATCCGGATTATTTTCAAGCGTGGGGGGCGGTCGGCGTGTTGAGCGGCGGGATGAGTTCGCGGCTGTTCACCGAAGTTCGCGAGAAGCGGGGGCTGTGTTATTCGGTGTATGCGTCGCAACATTCGCTCCGTGACCGGGGAAGTGTGCTGTGTTACGCGGGGACCAGTGCCGAGCGGGCACAAGAGACGCTCGACGTGACGTTGAGTGAATTAACCCGTCTTGCCAAGGGCATTGAGGCGGCCGAATTGCAACGACTTAAGGCGCGGATCAAAAGTGCCCTGATCATGCAGCAAGAATCGAGTTCGTCGCGGAGTGGTTCGATTGCCCAGGACTATTATCACTTGGGTCGCGTGCGAACGCTGTCCGAGGTGAGCGAGATTATCGACCAGCTTTCGTGCGATAGTATTAACGCTTACTTGGCGAAACATCCGCCGCAGAATTTTCGGATTGTCACGCTGGGGCCGGCTGCGCTGCGTGTTTGATGAATCATTGGCAGTGTCATAAAGTTTTCGTAATTTAAAATACCATTGAAAAGTCTCACGCCAAGGCGCAAAGCTCGCAAAGGAACGAAGAAACGGCAGAAAGAAACACAAAGCGAAGTCGATTTTTAGAACCTAAACACCCAGCGAATTGCTTCTCACAACATACCTTTGCGAGCTTTGCGCCTTGGCGTGAATTTTCTTCCAACCCGCGACCTAAATTCCTCCAAACCAATTCATTTTCGAGAAACCTCCTATGGAATTTTTAACACATACGCTGCCTAACGGTTTGGAAATTGTCGCCGAGTGCAACAGTGACGCCCATTCGACCGCTCTCGGATTTTTCGTCAAGACGGGTGCCCGCGACGAAACGGATGCTGTTTCGGGCGTGAGTCATTTCCTGGAACACATGGTGTTTAAGGGAACGCCCCATCGGTCGGCCGACGATGTGAACCGCGAGTTCGACGAGATGGGTGCGCATTACAACGCCTTTACGAGCGAAGAGAACACGGTCTATTACGCGGCCGTTCTGCCAGAGCATCAAGACGCTTCGGTCGATTTGTTGGCCGATATTATGCGGCCCGCCTTGCGTGAGGAAGATTTCACGACCGAGAAAAATGTAATCCTCGAAGAAATCAAGATGTACGAGGATCAACCTCCGTTCGGTGCCGATGACAAATGTCGTGCTGTGCATTACGGCCAGCATCCGCTCGGGCGCAGCGTTCTCGGTTCGCCAGAGAGCATTCGCGATTTGTCGGTCGAGCAAATGAGGGCTTACTTCCGCCAAAGATACAGCCCGAAGAACATCGCCCTTGTCGGAGCCGGTCGAATTGATTTTGACCGCTTGGTGAAGACGGCGAACGAACGCTGCGGCGGTTGGGAACCGGTTCCTGCTCCGCGAGAAGCACCGCCCGTCCCAGTGGCGGGCAGTTTTCACGTCGTGACGAAAGAAACGGCGACGCAAGCCTACGCGATTCAACTTGCGTGCGGCCCGGCGGCAATAGACCAAGATCGACACGCGGCGAAAATCATGGCGACGATTTTGGGGGACGACTCGGGCAGCCGACTCTTTTGGGAACTGGTCGATTCCGGTCGGGCCGAGCAATGCAGCCTGGGCCATTATGACTATTTCGGCACCGGGATTTTTATGACGTACATGTGCTGCGATCCAGACGGGACCGCCGAGAATTTGCAGTCAATAATGAATTTATATCGTCAGGCAGAAGCCGCCGGTTTCACGCCCGCCGAATTAGCCCTGGCCAAAAGCAAGATCAACTCCCGCGTCGTCCTCTCCAGTGAACGCCCCCGCAGTCGGCTCTTCAACGTCGGCTTCAACTGGATCTGTCGTCGCGAATATCAAACCATCCGCGACGACCTCAACGCCGTCGAAGGCGTCACACTCGACCAAGCCACCGCCGTCCTAGAAAAATATCGCCTCTCGCAAAACACGACCTACATCGTCGGGCCAGCGAAGACGGTGGTGGCACCGAAGTAATTTATATGCAAGAACTTGACCAATTCGTACGTGTCGACTTCGTTCACTTCAAGGCATTCAAGAAATTCTCGCTCAAACTGCGACATTTCAATGTTCTAGTTGGTCCGAATAACGCGGGGAAATCAACAGTACTCGCCGCATTCCGCATTCTTGCGATGGGACTTCGCAGGGCTACATCTCGAAAACCAGAGGTCGTCACCGGACCGAACGGAGAGGTTTTGGGCCATCAGGTTGATCTAAAAGCAATTTCTGTCGCGGAAGAGAATATTTTTTACAACTATGACGACACCACCCCTGCAACGGTATCGTTCAGACTCTCCAACGGAAACCAACTGTTATTGTATTTCGCGACTCAGGGCACCTGCAGTCTAATTGCTCAATCGGACAATCCATGCTTGACAGCCACCACTTTCAAAAAACAGTTCAATTGTCCAATTGGGTTTGCTCCTATACTTGGCCCCGTCGACCAAAACGAATTTCTTTACGATAAGGATGCGGCGAGGCGCGCCCTTTTTAACTACAGTGCTTCACGAAACTTTCGCAATATCTGGCACCACTATCCGAAGCACTTTGACGAGTTCCGAGCGACGCTCGTCCAGACATGGCCCGGGATGGATATCGAACGCCCTCAGGTCGATTACGGCGGGTTGGAGAAACCGAAATTGTACATGTTTTGTCCAGAGGAAAGAATTCCACGAGAATTATTCTGGTCTGGTTTTGGCTTTCAAGTCTGGTGTCAGATGCTAACTCATCTCATACAATCTAGTGGAAAATCGCTTTTTCTTATTGATGAACCGGATATTTACCTCCATTCTGATCTACAGCGACAGTTGCTCGGCCTTCTGAGGAACCTAGGTCCCGACATCCTAATGGCCACTCATTCTACTGAAATCATCACCGAATCAGAGCCGGACGATATCGTATTGATCGACAAACGACGTGAAAGTGCCCGTAGAATAAAGGACCCGACACAACTCACGGAAGTGTTTTCGCTTTTGGGTTCGAATCTAAACCCAATATTGACGCAACTAGCAAAAACGAAACACGCCTTATTCGTGGAGGGGAAAGATTTTCAGATCATAGGTCGATTTGCACAAAAGCTTAATGTTCCTAAGGTGAGTACTCGCGCGAATTTCGCAGTAATACCCGTGGAAGGCTTTAATCCACAAAGAATCAGAAACCTAAAAGATGGTATGGAGAAGACTTTGGGTGGGCATGTCAAGGCTGCCGCAATTTTGGATCGCGATTATCGTTCGAATGCCGAACGACTTACAATTACGAAGGAGTGCGAGGCATATTGCGAATTGATAAAAATCCATACGCGAAAGGAAATAGAAAACTTCCTACTCGTTCCGATTGCAATTGATCGTGCGGCATCGAAGAATCTTTCTGACAGATGTCGTCGTAGCGGAAGTAGCGAGAAATATGCTTTTGATGCACGCGAGGCACTTGACGCATTTGCGGCTGTGAAGAAGGAATATGTGATGGCGCAACAATTGGCGAGTCGTCGAAAATACGAAAGGGATTCGGGTTCAGGTGCTAATGAGGCAACATCCAATGAAGCATCACTACGCGAGTTCAATGAGAATTGGGAAACCTTTGAAACTCGAATGGCGATGATTCCCGGTAAAGACGCACTCAGTTATTTGAACCAACGTCTCCAAATTAAGCACTCCATAAGCGTAACAGCAACCGCTATTATCGACGCCATGAAGCTTGAAGAAATTCCCAACGAAATTGTAGAACTTGTCAAGTCGATCAAAGATTTCGCCAAATAGTATCCTTTTACCCCGGTTGACCTGCCTTATTTTTCGGATGGTTACGGTCGGAGGTCTAAGCGGCTTAACTTGGTCGGGAACAAACGCGGTGGTATAATTGAGCCGGAGGAAAACTCATGGTTACACGACTTGAACAAGCGTTTGCCCGGGCTGCTGAATTGCCTGCGCCTGGGCAAGAACTGCTGGCGTCCCGATTGCTCGCCGAATTGGCGGCAGAAGACGACTTCGACCGCGCGCTTGCCCGTTCCGGTGACAAGCTCGCCCACCTTGCCGCCGAGGCACTTGATGAACATCGCGCCGGGCTGACCGAGGAATTGGACCCGGAACAGCTATGAACTCGCGCACGACCCGGCGGTTTCGCGAGTTGCTGGCCGCCCTCCCTACCCATGTTCGGCAACAAGCGCGCGAGGCGTACCGGTTCTTCCAAACAATCGCGGCAACGGAAAGCAGTCATCGGCGTGCGCGGATTTCGACGAGGACTGTCCAGCCCACTTTCGACCGAGTATCATTAAGGTCGAGGGCGGAAGTTATTGCGGCGGCTACTACGTATGGGACGTTCTAGCCCGGATTATTCATGGCCCAGGGGTTTTACAACAGTGTGTGAAATACCAACCCGAAGCGTAAGCGAGGATAAGTCCGCAATGCTGCCTCACTTACGTTTCGGGTCAGTAACGGGTCATGAATAATCCGGGCTAGCGATGTTCACAAAAACGAGCAACGTCGGTCCTTGAGGTTATGAGGTTATTATGAGCAAGCACTTGACGGCCGTACTTCAGCGTGAAGGAGATGGGTTCGTGTCCCTTTGTCCGGAGCTCGACATCGCAAGTCAGGGGGACACCATTGAGGGTGCCCGGGACAACCTGCGTGAGGCACTCGAACTGTTTTTTGAATGTGCATCGCCTGCGGAAGTCCAAGATCGCCTGGGCGAGGAAATGTTTATCACGCAGGTCGAGATCGCCGGTGGGTAAGTTTCGAGTATTATCGGGACACGAAACTTGCGCGATTTTGGAGCGGCACGGGTTCACGCGCGTCCGTCAGCGCGGCAGTCACGTCGTCATGCAGCGCGTGACCACCGACGGAACGACCACGGTGCCGGTGGCCAACATAAAAACTCGGCAATTCGAAACACTCATCGGCCGAGTATTATCAAGGTTGAGGGTGGGAAGTGCTGTGCTGCTGCGGCAATGGACGGCGATCGACACGGGGCGAAAATCATGTGGACGATTTGTTTGTGCCCGTTTGAAACGGCAATGGTCCGCAAAACGAACCCTACTTGGCCGGTTGCGTGACGAGCGGCAATTTGTGTTTCAATCGCCCAAGGGTCGCTGTTTCGTGAAGCCGGGACTGGCGGGAATCTTGAATTCAGCGGCCGGGTCGGGATGTTTCGGGTCGAGGGGCGAAACATCTTCGGCAACATGTTTCGCAAGGTCAACTTTCGCCTGTTGAATCCCCAGCACGATGCACTTGGCCAATTCATACGCTCCGTACGGACTGTGATGAGTCGCGTCGAATTTTGGATCGTTGTCTGAATCGTGTTTGAAAAGTTGGATCGAGCCTTTCGGGCCAAGGGCTTCGTAAAGATCGCTGCTCATCGCGTGCAAATCGATGAGGGCGACGTGTTCTTCGGCGGCCACTTGGCGAACCATGTCGGGATAGTCGCGGAGTGAATTGACGACTTTGTCGCCCTCGAAACGATGGCGGTGCATCGACGTGACGAGGATCGGCGTTCCACCTTTCTCTTTGGTTTTTTGCACCCAGGTTTTCAGGTCGGCTTTGTACGTCTTAGCGGCATCGGCCTCGGTCGCCTTCATGTCGTTGTGACCAAATTGAATCAGGAGATAGTCCCCCTTTTTTATATCACCAAGGACTTTATCCAAGCGATGCGCTCGCGTCGAACTGCGAAGCGACTCGCCCGACTCGGCCTGATTGGAAACAGCAATGTCGGGCTTAAAAAAGCGAGGGAGCATTTGCCCCCAACTCGCATAAGGCTCTTTCCCTTGATCGCAAACGGTCGAATCGCCGAGAATGAAAACGGTTGGCACTTCGACCGGCTCGATTTGCAAAGCCGAGACGCACGGATTCTGGCCGTTGAATTCGAGCGTCAGCCGTTTGTCCCAAGCCCAGGCTTCATCGACTGTCTCACGCGGATTTTTCAGCGAGACCGTTCCGCCGCCAGCGATCTGTGGCGTGCGAACATTGACGATAAAGGTTTTAGTGATCGACTCGCCTGGCTTGGTTGGAATTCGTTCCAGCATCAGTCGCCGCAGTTCGGCTTTAACTGTCGTGTTCGACTCGACTCCCGACCCACCGAGCGTCACGGTCACTCGATAATTTCCTGGCGGGACATCGGCGACGAAGAAAAACGGCTGCGTGCTACTTATATAGTTGGCGTTCGGTTTTGTATTCCCCTCTTTTTCGGCCGCGAGTTTCGCCCCCTCCTCAAAGCCGAAGCCTTGTTTCGCACTGTACATGGAACTTGACGAAATAAGCGTCACGTCGTCGGGCGACGACTTTCCGCCAAACTGAAACTTCCACGTTTTATTGACCACAGGAGCGGGCTGGGCCGCGACGTTGTCCACACTAATCGTCGTCACGAGCAGAATTGCAAAACCCAAGAGAATCGAGTGTTTCATAGTCGCCTTATCGGTCCGGATAATACTGGTCAAGCAAACGCTGGGCCGCACCGTTGTTGATAATTCCCAGCACCGCCGACAATCGCTCGCGGCGGCGGGAGTCTTCGTCCAGTGTGAGAGGATCAATATCGTCGATTTGCACCAGCAACAATTCCAATCGCGAGCGAGCTTCAGGTGACTTGGACGAACGCAACTCGCGACGCATAAACGGAACGGCCGGAGGACCAAGGGCAATCAAGTTCTTCGTCGCTCGTTCGCGGGCACGAAACTCGTTCGCGTCGAGGAGCTTGACGTGCGATTGAACCTTTTCTTGTAACGTTTTCTTGGCGGGCAAGACTCCCAATGTGGACAGAAACTTGCCCGATTGTTCGAGTGTCACGTCGGGTGAAGCGATCATTTTCCAACCCGCGTCGTAAGCCTTCATCGGATCGGCACCGGCCAAATCTTCCCAAACATCCTTGAGCGCGACCGCATCCAATACGGGAACTTCGGCGGCGGCGAGAACCTCGACGCGAACATTGTCCAAACCCCAACTCATTTCTTCCACTTGCGATAGGTTCTCACCGAAGAAATTAAAACGAACGGTCGCGGCCTCATGTGGAATCAAGAATTTCATTTTGTAGATTGAATCGCCACCGGCGTCGGCGTAGCCCAGCGTGTTATTCTCGACCGCCCGCGAACGAACGGCGACACGCTCTCCGGGCAGGAGCGTTGGAAAAGTCTGTCGGCGATTGTCTTGGCGAGGACTGACCCGCAGGTTCATATTCGAGAAGGCGGAATGAAGTAGGAGCGGTCCTTCGTCCATCTGCATTCCCCAGGAGTGCGCACTATAGCCAACGCCCGTGTCCCCGTTGCCATCCAAGCCCTGCCATTGTTTTAGAATCAACAGATCAAACGAGACGCGAACAAAGTCATGCTTGGGGAGCGATTTCAGTGACAAGCTGACCGTTTCGTTCGCGAATTCGCCCAAAAATCGCCGCGGTTTTTTCTTGATGAGCGGCTTTCTTCGCGGATTGTTCCCGTTCTGCGGATCGTCGGCGGCAGGAATTGTAGTCGTCGTCACGGACCACGTATTCGATATTTTGTCAGCCTCGTCAAAGTCGCTGAAATGAACCTGCTCTGCGGCACCGACAACTCGCGTGCTGAGTGATAAAATGCCGATTACGACAAACATGCAGACGTCGAACAAGCGATTCAGAAAAGAGCGGACCATCACCGATCCTCGAAAAAAGGGCAGAGCCGTTTCGACCAGTCCTTTTAAGCTAACCCGTCTTGTCCCGTCAGGCAAGGGAAATCGCACCCGCTCGTCGCAACAATCACGAAAATACGGGTCGGTTTCAGCGTTTTTTGGCGAAGGTTTGGCCAAGGTATGGCGACGGGACCGGCGAAGATATCGTTGACCGTGTGTTTTTGAAAACACGACACCGGCTCACATTTGGGTTGAACAATTTGTTCGCAGCATTCAGCCGAGCAATTTGGCTCAGTTATTTGCCATCGCATACACCGCTGCGCCGGAGACGAAATTCACAAAGGCTTTGCACGTTGCCAAGAGTCGGGTTGTCTGCCACACTTGGAATCACGGGGTCACTGGACTCCAGCTTAGACATTTGTATACTAAGTGGCTCACGAGTTGGGTAGTCACTGTGGAATGCTTTTAGGAAAGTCGGCCGGTATGGATACAGCCAAGGTTCGCTCGAAAGCCGCAGTTGAAAAAAACCGTGTGGCGGTCGATGATCGGCCGATCCATGATTGGTATCGGTTTGTCTTGTCGTATCCGCCGCATTTGGTCGGCAACTACTTACAGAAGCTCGGCGTGGTCGCAGGACAAACGGTTCTTGATCCGTTTTGCGGGACGGGTACCACGCCGGTCGAATGTAAAAAACGGGGGATCACAAGCGTCGGTATCGAAGCCAATCCGATGGCCCATTTCGCCTGTCGGGTTAAATTAAATTGGAATGTAGCCTCACGGACGTTGATCTCCGAGGCGGAACGAATTGCCGATTCGGTCCGCCGCAATTTGCTCCGCAATGGGGTCGTTGACGCCAGTGATTTGCCATTGCCCGCAGGGCGTCAGAAAAAACTGCACGTTTCCCCGTATTGCACGCTTTCACCAGAACAGATGAAGCTCTTGTTGACGAATTCCATAAGTCCTCTGCCACTGCACAAGACTTTGCTGCTGCGGGATACAATTCGCGGGGAGGCGCGGCCCCTCGTTCGTGAACACTTATCGCTTGCGCTGGCCAAAGCGGTTGTGTTTTCCATCAGCAATTTGCATTTTGGTCCAGAGGTCGGCGTGACAAAACCGAAACACGATGCGGCCGTCCTTGACAGTTGGTTGCGCGAAGTACGAAACATGGCCGAAGACTTGGCCGAATGGCGACCGAAAAGAGAGGCGTCGGCCGTTGTCCATCATGCTGACTCTCGTGAAGTTTCAGACCTGCTCGAACCGGCCTCGATCGACGCCGTGATTACGTCGCCCCCTTATCCCAACGAAAAGGATTACACCCGCACGACTCGCTTAGAGTCGGTGCTGTTGGGTTTCTTGAGTTCGAGGGAAGAATTGCGGCAACTTAAGCGGGGGATGTTGCGTTCCAACACCCGAGGAGTATATCGTCTGGATGACGACGATCAATGGGTCGTCGATCATCCAGAGGTGCAACGCATTGCCCGGGAAATCGAGGAACGGCGGATCGAGCTTAAAAAAACCTCTGGCTTCGAGCGGATGTATCACCGCGTCACCAAATTGTATTTTGGCGGAATGGCCAAGCACTTTGCCGCCTTGCAAACGAAACTTCGTCCCGGCGCGAAATTGGCCTACGTCGTCGGCGACCAAGCGTCGTATCTCCGGATCATGATTCGGACCGGAACAATTTTGGCGGACATCGCCGAGTCTCAGGGGTATCGCGTGTTGGGAATCGATCTATTTCGTACCCGGCTGGCCACCGCGACCCGCGAACAACTCCGCGAGGAAGTCGTTTTACTCGAGTGGCCCGGAAAAACGCGGCGAGGAGCCAATGGCAAAAAAAAGTAATCGCTACACACTCATCATCGTCGATATCTTCGAAAAACACTTTATTTCGGGTGAGGACGGGTTTGTCTTTGAGCGAGAGGAATTGGAACATTCCGCCGCGAAACTAGCGATCAAACTCCCCAAGAACCTCGGAGACGTCATCTACTCGTTTCGTTATCGTGCGGCGCTTCCCGACTCCATCGCGAAAACAGCACCCGAAGGAAAGGAATGGGTCATTCGCCCGGCGGGGATGGGCCTCTATCGCTTTTCGCTGACCAAGCAATCGCGAATTGTCCCAAATCCCGCACTCGCCCGCATTAAAATTCCAGACGCGACGCCGGGCATTATCGAACGTCACGCTTTTAGTGACGAACAAGCTCTGTTGGCCAAGGTTCGTTACAATCGCCTCATCGACATTTTTAGCGGCATCACCTGCTACTCATTGCAAAATCACTTGCGAACCACCGCGTCCGAGTTGGGCCAAGTGGAGGTTGACGAGTTGTACGTCGGTGTTGTTAAGCATGGCGCGCAATATGTTTTTCCCGTCCAAGCCAAGGCGGGACGCGATCAAATCAATGTCGTGCAAATCGAACAAGACTTGGCGGTATGCGCCGAACACTTTCCGCACTTGGTTTGCCGTCCCATCGCCGTCCAGTTTCTCAAGGACCGTGTTATTGCGATTTTCGAGTGTATGCTGCAAGACAACGCCGTCGTTGTCGTCACGGAACGACACTATGAATTGGTGCGGTCGTCGGATATTTCAAATGAGGAACTTCTCACGTACCGAGCGCAGCGAGGTTAAATGGCGCAGTGACATGGACCCGACAACGGTGTGTTCGAGAATATCTCGCGTTTTACAAACCAGCAGGGAAATGGGCGCATAACGTTGGCCATTCGCAAAACGACGTCGGGGGAATGGCCTTCAAACCGTCAGCGACACTCACGTTCGTCGAAAACCCTAATCGCGAATTGGACGGGCGAGAACCGAAACAGGTTGATTCGGAGAGACGCGGTTGGACGTGCGTAAAATTTCCTCCGGCAACAG
>JAYUFG010000386.1:0-4334 GCA_043738845.1 Planctomycetaceae bacterium | reverse complement strand
GCTGGGAAACGCTCACGTTGCCGGGGGAATAGCCGAATTTATCGGATAATTTCGATGGATGGTTGGAGTCAAACCAAAGAACAACATCGAGTTCATTTCCCGGCGATACAAAATCACGGGGCACTCGACGTGTGACGAACATTAGGCGATGTCAGAAATCGGCGTTTCGCCGCAGCTCGGTTCGCGCTTCAAGACGCACTTCTTCATTCATGTTAAGCAACGCCGCCGTTGATCGGCCAACGGGTGTGCGACCGACTATCTCGACGCCTACAAAGACAAAATGTTCTTGCCAGGACTGCGTTCGGGGGTTGAATATCGGCGTGATGGTGTCGGTCTCTGGATCGACACTCGACAGGTTTGGCCCCTTAAACCGATTGCAGTCGGGCAGGCGACCGCCAAGTTTTCAACTTCATCGCCGCCCGGATGTTGCCGGGCACGAACATGCTCGATGTGAAACGTGAAGAACGGAGCGGCGTCCTGCGGAAGCTGACAGTATTCGCAGCGATTCCCAGCACGCTTTCTGACAAACTCGCGAGTGGCAGCATCCATTAGGAGGAACTTTGACGACGCAAGAATTCACGAGCCTTGGACTGTAAGATCGTCACAAAATGAAAGGCTTCCCGGTAGCGGTCGTAAATCGCTTGTTCCTCCACCGACAACTGCCCTTCATTAGCCTTTTCGGCCAAGCTCTCTAAGCGGGATTGGGTTTCGTCATCGGCACGAAGTTGCACCACGTTGCTGGCCACCTCTGGAGTGAGGCAGGCCATGAACGGGTCGAGAACGCGATCCATAACGTCAGAAGAAGTACTCATAGTCAACATTCTACCACGACCAACCGTGACTCCCTACCGTTTTTTCCTATCCCTAGGGGTGATTCAGAGAAACGATCAAGCAGCCTCCCGCTACCGTTTCGTTCGCAAATCAAGCGTCAGCGGATAGTCGCGATTATGCTCCGCTGGCGGAAGGGGGTGTTTTCCGGCCGTGTGTCCGGTGGGATAAAACCGGGCCACGCGGCGGCTTTCGGCTTCATAAGCGTTGACCGGAAACCGGTCACTTCCCCGGCCGCCCGGATGAGCGACGTGCCAAGTGCAACCGCCGATTGCGCGACCGTTCCAAGTATCGAAGATGTCAAACACGAGCGGCGCATGAACGCCAATCGTCGGATGCAAACAGGACGGCGGCTGCCAAGCGCGATAGCGAACGCCCGCCACGAACTCGCCGGGTGTGCCGGTCGGAAACAACGGCACGCGGCGGCCGTTGCAAGCGATCACGTGTCGCGTATCGGTGAGGCCGCGAACTTTAACTTGCAACCGCTCGACCGAAGAATCAACATAGCGAGCCGTTCCGCCCGCCCCCGGTTCTTCGCCCAACACGTGCCACGGTTCGATGGCCTGTCGGAGTTCGAGTTCAACTCCCTCATGGACGACTTCGCCCAGCAGTGGAAAGCGGAATTCAAAGTGCGAAGCAAACCAATCGTGTGCGAAGGGAAAGCCCGCTTGCGAGAGTTCCGTCAAAATCTCTGCAAAGTCCTCGGAGACAAAATGGGGTAAGACAAAACGGTCGTGCAACCAGGTCCCCCAGCGGACGAGCGGCTGACGATAAGGCTGTTTCCAAAATCGGGCGAGCAACGCGCGGATCAAAAGCTGTTGTGCCAGACTCATTCGCGCGTGCGGGGGCATTTCAAACGCCCGCAATTCCACCAGCCCCAGCCGACCGCTACTGCTGTCGGGCGAAAATAGTTTGTCGATACAAAATTCCGCGCGATGCGTGTTGCCCGTCATATCGGTGAGCAAATGTCGCAGCACGCGATCAACGACCCAGGGCGAAGTGCTGCCCCGCTCAGGAAGCTGCGCGAATGCCGTTTCTAATTCATACACGCTCTCGTGCCGGGCTTCGTCCACGCGGGGTGCCTGACTCGACGGTCCGACGAACAGACCAGAAAACAGATACGACAACGACGGACGATTATTCCAATAGGTGATTAAACTGCGGAGCAAATCGGGCCGTCGCAAAAACGGACTGTCCGCCGGGGTGGCACCACCCAAAACAATGTGATTTCCACCGCCCGTGCCGGTGTGGCGACCATCGAGCATGAACTTGTCAGTGCCCAGTCGCACCAGTCTAGCTTCGTCATACAAGGTCGTCGTATTCTTGACCAGGTCGGGCCAATTGGCCGAAGGTTGCAAGTTGACCTCGATCACACCGGGGTCGGGCGTGACCTTGAAATGTTTCAACCGCGGATCGTGCGGAGGGGGATAACCCTCAATGCGAACGGGAAGGTTCAACTCCGCCGCCGTTTGCTCAACCGCCGACAGCAAATCGAGATAGTCCTCTAAATGGGTCAGCGGCGGAAAGAACACATGCACGACGCCGTGACGCGACTCAACACACAAGGCCGTTCGCACGACGGGCGGAATCTCGACCGGTTTTTGCGCAAGAGGTTTGAGCGACTGCGGTGCTGATTGAGATTGACGTTCTTCAGCTTCGTAACCGACTTCGACGGTTGGATGAAGGTGCGGCTTTTCCGTTGCCACTCCGGTCCCACTCCGGCCCTGAACTCCGGCGAATTGTCGGATTTCGGATCGAACGGACGGTTTTGTTAGCGGGATGCCGGATGAATCGCCATTGCTGGTGACGCGATAGCTCTGCGGCGAAGTGCCATTGTCGCCGACCGGTCGCCGTTCGTGTTGCGTACTAAGCGGAAGTGGATTGCGGGGGGTGAACGGATCGAGCGGTGCCCCCTCGAGTTCATCCTTTTTCGCCGCCCAGGGAATTGAATCGAGCGGCAAGCGTAAACCCATCGCCGAATCGCCCGGCAACAGATACATCTGTTCCGACCGGAATCGCCATTGGCCACTTTGCCAACGAATCGGTTGCTCTCCCGGAACATTCGGGCGCAGCGGAAGGGTATAGCCCACGACACGCGAGAGACCTTGTTCAAAAACTTTGGCCAGTCGGTCCCGATCTTCTGGGTTGCCAAGTTCCGATTTGAGCGGATTGACATTCACCGGCAGCCGCCGCTCTTTCCACAGGTAATACCAAACATCTTCATAGGCGGGCAAGACGTACTCGTCGTTCACATGCAGCCGCGTTGCTAACGCTTTTACAAACGCCTTCGCTTCGCAATCGGTGTGACCATACGGTGCATCATCCTCGGCGATGAGGTTCTTATTTCGCCAGATCGGCTGGCCATCGGTTCGCCAATAACAGCCCAGTGCCCAGCGGGGCAACGACTCGCCCGGATACCATTTCCCCTCGCCGAAATGGAGCAGTGGCCCGTTCGCAAAGTGTCCCGCCAAGCGACGAAACAAATCGCCAGCAAGCTGTCGCTTATGCGGCCCGAGTGCCGCCGTGTTCCACTCGTCGCCGTCCATGTTGTCGATGGAAACGAACGTCGGCTCTCCGCCCATCGTAAGGCGAACGTCCTGTTTCACCAATTGCTCGTCCACGACCCGACCGAGCGATTCAATTTGTGACCATTGCTCATCACTGTACGGTTTCGTCACCCGTGGGTCTTCATGAATTCGCGTGACCCGCATGTCAAATTCAAATTTTGTTTCGCACGGATCGACTCCACCGCTGATCGGTGCGGCGGACCCTGGATCGGGCGTCGCAGCCAGTGGCAAATGTCCCTCGCCGGTCAATAGTCCCGAAGTTGGGTCAAGACCGACCCAACCGGCACCCGGCAAATAAACTTCAGCCCAAGCGTGCAAGTCGGTGAAGTCGTGCGTGGCACCCTCTGGACCGTCGAGCGATTTGACGTCGGGCATGAGTTGAATCAAATAGCCCGACACGAATCTCGCGGCCAAGCCGACGTTTCGCAACGTCTGCACCAGCAACCAAGCCGAGTCGCGACAGGAGCCCGTTCCCGCCGTCAATGTTTCTTCGCACGTCTGGACGCCCGGCTCCATGCGAATGACATACTTCACCGCATTATGAACGAGCTGATTCAACGTGACCATGTAGTCGATGGTGCGGGGCGATTGACGTGGGACCGTGCGCAAGAATTTTTGAAAGCGCGGGCCAGTCGGCAAGGGACGCAGATACGGAGCCAATTCATGCCGCAGCGATTCTTCATACGTGAATGGAAACGCATCGGCCTCTGGCTCGAGAAAAAAATCGAACGGATTGATCACCGTCATCTCGGCGACAACATCAACTTCTAAAGTGAACCGGTCCGTCGGCTCCAAAAAAACGAGCCGGGCCAGAAAATTGCCGAACGGGTCTTGCTGCCAATTGATGAAATGTTTTTCAGGACTAACCTTCAGTGAGTAACCACGAATCGGCGTGCGGCAGTGAGGAGCCGGTCGCAGGCGGACGACCTGCGGGCCGAG
>JAYUFG010000385.1:0-1612 GCA_043738845.1 Planctomycetaceae bacterium | reverse complement strand
CACAGCCCCACCCCGACGTGATCGAGGGCTTCATCTGCGAAACGCACGATCTGCTCGACAAACATTTTGCCAACTTTGAAATTTTGCTGATCGATAATGGGGCTGCGGAAAACCTCCGAGCAACCGTCGCACTCATTCTATCGAAGTTCAAATGTCTGCGCTACCTCCGGCTGTCTCGGGCGGTGGACGGCGAAATGGCCCTCACCGCCGGCTTAGGTCTCGCGTCAAAACAAGTTGACTGATTTTACGAAATCTGTTCTAACGCCGCCATGCAGGATGCACTGGTGGTTCAACGGATTGAATTGAAGTTTCGCGCGCTCGATGCGTTGATGGACGAGCGCGTGCGACGGCAATGGGCGGCGACCGAGGCGAAGGCTTTGGGTTGGGGCGGCATTCGCGCGGTGGCTGAGGCAACAGGGATTTCGCCGACGACCATTCGCAAGGGATCGGCGGAAATCCGAAAACGAGCAAAGCGTCCCGGTGCTCCGCTGCCGACTCGAATCCGCGCCGAAGGTGGAGGACGAAAACAGAAGACGGAATCCGATCCGGGCCTGTTGACGGCATTGCAAGCGTTGGTGGACCCGGCGACGCGCGGCGACCCGCAGTCTCCGCTGCGTTGGACCTCGAAGAGCACCAGTGCGTTGGCTCGGGAGTTGACCAAACAAGGTCATCCGGTCAGCCCGCGAACGGTCGGTCGTTTGTTGCGAAAGGCGGGATACAGCTTGCAAGGCAACCGAAAAACCAAAGAGGGAAGCTCGCATGTGGATCGCAACGCGCAGTTCGAGCACATCAATGCTCGCGCACTGGCGTTCATGCGGCGCGACCAGCCGGTGATCTCCGTGGACACGAAAAAGAAGGAATTGGTCGGGGAATTCAAGAATGGCGGCCGCGAGTGGTTGCCGCAAGGCAAGCCCGATGAAGTCCGCGTACATGACTTTCTCGACAAAAACTTGGGTAAGGCCATCCCCTATGGCGTGTACGACATTACGAACAATCAAGGCTGGGTGAGCGTGGGCATCGATCACGACACGGCCGAGTTCGCCACGGGGGCGATCGGACGTTGGTGGAAGAAGATGGGCCGCAAACGCTACCCCGACGCCGAGGAGTTGCTGATCACGGCGGACGGCGGCGGTAGCAACGGCAGCCGTTGTCGCCTGTGGAAGGTTGCCTTGCAAGGACTGGCCGATCAGTTGGGTTTGGCGATTCATGTTTGTCATTTTCCGCCGGGCACCAGCAAGTGGAACAAAATCGAACATCGCATGTTCTGCCATATCACGCAAAACTGGCGCGGCCGACCCCTCGTCAGCCACGAAGTCATCGTCAATCTGATCTCCAACACGGTCACGCAACAGGGACTAAAAATTCGTGCCGAACTCGACCAACGTCACTATCCCGCAGGCATCAAAGTCAGCGACGAACAACTCGCACAGGTCAACCTAAAAAGACACCGCTTCCACGGCGACTGGAACTACACCATCCAGCCGTCAAAGCGAAAAAAATCGCCACGTTAATTTGTCGCGGGCCCTTAGACGCCGCCATCGGCGATTACGTCGTCACGGCCGATCCCGACACAGATCCGGTTGATGAAATGATCCCGATGATCGAATTGTGC
>JAYUFG010000384.1:0-4362 GCA_043738845.1 Planctomycetaceae bacterium | reverse complement strand
GACAACACCAGCCTTAAATTTGCGATTTTCCCGACGATTTTGCCCAACAGCACCTCCTAACATTGGCCTCGCATCCTCCCAATCGCGAAATAACACCGCTCACAACACCTCTTTCCGGCAGCAAAATGGCCCAATTCAATACTGGACAAACGTACCCTATTTTGCTAGAATGCGAACACCACAGGACGATGCTCCTGGGTTAGAAAACGGGCAAAATCACTGGTAATCTGGTCAAATTTTCCTGTAATCCGGGCCAAATGTTCCGTCAATTGCAAATCGGCAGCCTCTTCTTCGCTTCGCGTTTTCAACGACCCAATTCTCACCTATTTCTCCGTGGAAACCAACATGCGAACCAACCCCAGATTTCAAATGCTGACGAAGGCAACCTGTCGCAGTCCCGTAGCGTACGCACCTGTGCGTACCCCCGGGTCAAAACCGAAACAAGGTTCGCACAGGTGTGTACCCTACGACTTAGAAACGAAAAAACCTCGATCAGCGGGCCAAGTTCCGCTGATCGAGGTCAAGTGATTCCCAGCGAGATGGGAGTTTGTTTTTTTAGCGACTCCGAATTCTTGCGAATCGGACAACTTCATTATGTTTGAACAACTTCGTGCCGTTTTACCAGCGGAACTCCGTGCCCATGAAGGCACCGTGCAGGATCAAACTGCCGTTGCTCTTCAGGCTTTGGAAGTCCGACTCTCCGGCGAGGTACGGATAAATTTGGTTATCTGAGAGAGCAACGTTCGTGGCCGCCATGACGCGATAACCGCCGTAGATGCTCCAGTTGCAAGTGATGTCGTAGTTCATTCCCACGTCGGCCGAGGCCAAGAAGCTGATGCAGTTCTTATTGCCGCGAACATCGAACGTGTTGCCTGTATCGGTGAAGATACCTTGTTCTCCGTCGCCGCGGGTCAACCGGCTGTGGCTGGTCGCATGATTACCATAGACGCCGAACTTTGGCGTCGCGTACAGGCTAAAGCAATCGCAAACTTTCCAATCCACTTTGCTTCCAAGTTGAAAACCAACCATGTTGTTTTCGGTATCGACATTCAGGTAGGCTTCTTTGGATGGATCGTCACCCAGGTGATTTCCAACAGCGGTCGTTCCAGCCAGGGATGCGAATTCCAATTTTTCCGAGAACCGGAAGTAACGCACACCGGCCAAGATGTCCACATTCACCGCACGGCAGCAGCTTTGATTGCCACAGGCGTGATAAATCCAGTTCAATTCGATATTGTGAGCTTCGTCCGAGCGAGTGATCCGGTGTTCACGAGCACTGTCGAAGAAGTTCGCCGCTGGGTTCGTGTTGTCCGGAAGATCGACTTGGCCGTTGTTGATCGGAGTGCTGAGCGTGTTGTTGTCGTCATACATGTCGGCGGAGCCTTTCATGCCCCACAGACCAAAGTAGCTGATCTCAAGTGCGTTCTGGCAATCCATATTCCAACCCAAAGCGATTTCAAAACCACCTCCCCAGCCAGCGGAAGCGTCGGCCGTGCCCTGCAATTGATTGACGTTGTTGCCCGTTTCATAGGTCGTTACAAACGTATTGGGCTTATCACGGGTCATCACGAGCCCCTTGGCATTGACGTAGAAGTTGGGGCAGCAGCCGCCCCACATCCCTTGGCTTAAGCAGCCACCGTAAGCACTGCTGCATTCACTAGATCCGTTCGCACTGCCGTTGCATCCACCATTGGACGCGGCGTGTTGCGGTGCATGTTCCCAATTCGCGTTGGGAGCGGCCTGAAGATCAGGCTCTGGAGCAATCGGATTCGCCGATTGAGTTTGGGCCGAGATTCGCCCGGGTGTAGCAATTGTTGGCTGATACATGCCGTTGGCCGAGGCGAGTCGCGGACCGCCATACGGACTTTCATAATTTTGGGCCGAGACCCCAATCGTCCAGGCGGAACAGACCGCCAACGTCGCCACCATGCAGAGGGACTTCATAGCACAGACTCCTAGAGGGACAGAAATTTAACGACCTCACAAGCATAAGGCCGTCGTCAAATACATTTCCATCGAAGGTTCAAGGTGAACAACAGTCCTTGCCGTGGTGCGTCGCGCTCGACATCCTCATCGAGACGCTTTCTGTTGGTTGCCTTCCAAGGCCACCTACATTTTCCTTGACGCCACAGATTCCTGCTTACGTTTACCCATCGTCTTCTGAGCCGTGGAAGTCCGTTCCACTCATTCACATTCCGTTGCTGGGCACATAAAGAATCGTCCGAAGAGGCGGCAAGAATTGGTGAAATTCTCGTCGTTCAGCGGAAAATTTCCTGAAGTCCGCCGCTGCAAACGAATCGTTCCGCGTGCTGCGTTTTTCGCACCAAGGGAACGTAACACGCACCGTCGGCACAGCCCGCAGGTTGCGCCGGAAACGCTGCTACAGCCGTTACCAAACGACGAATTGCCGCCGGAGCAGAACGCACCGCCCGCTAAGTATCCCTGTCGTAAACAACCGTAAAAATCGTCATTTATTGCGACGCGAGCAGCTTGGCGAGCTTGCGGGCGGTTGTATTAAGAGGATAGTTGGATAATTCGGCCAGCGAGACCCAACGCAACACCTCGCCCGTTTTTTGCAAGCGGCCCGACACAACGTTGCACCGTTGACACGACAGAGAAATCCGAAACCGCGTAACGCCGTGTTGAAACTTCGCGAAGACTTCCTGCGGTGTGACTTTCAGACCGGTCAGTTGATGCAGACGTTTCGCATTTGCCGTCGAGTCGGCCGGATCACAAGCGAAACGGGGAAAGTCCCACAGGCCCGCCCAGCGTTCGCCCGCCCGACACTGTCGCAAAGCGATCTCCCCTCGACGCTCGATCACAAATGCTGTTTCTCGCACCGACTCAAAGACCGGCTTTTTCTTGGCGACAGGAATTTTGTCTTGCAGGTTGGATCGTCGCGTCGGACAGAGATCAAACAATGGGCACGCAGTGCATTTTGGCTCGCGAGGGGTGCAGATAAGACTGCCGAGTTCCATCAGGGCTTGGTTGAATGTGCCGGTATTCTTGGTCGGCAAAATCTCGGTGGCGAAATGCCACAGCGTTTTTTGCCCCGCTGCCGAGTGGGAATTTCCACGAAACGCGAGCAATCGGCTGAAAAGTCGCACCGTGTTCGCTTCCAGGATCGGCTGTCGGGCGTCAAATGAAATCGACAAAATCGCCCCGGCCGTATATCGACCGATGCCGGGCAGTTGGCGAACCGCTTCTAAATCATGCGGAAAAACACCGTCGTGTTCCGCCACAATCTGCTGCGCGGCGCGATGCAGTTGTCTTGCGCGGCGATAGTAACCCAGCCCTTCCCACAATCGCAAAACTTTTTCCTCGGGCGACTTCGCGAGCATCGCGAGATTGGGAAAGGCGTCGATAAATCGGACAAAATACGCCTTGACCGTTTCGACCTGCGTTTGTTGGAGCATGATCTCGCTGACCCATACGCGATAAGGGTCGTGCGTCCCGCGCCAAGGGAGCGTTCTCGCATTTCGCCCATACCACTTCAGCAGCCCCGTTTTCAGCGCACGGAGCCAGTCTTTTTCTGGAAAGGCCGTCGCCAGCTTGGTTTCCTTCGTCGCGGTCAGAGTCTTTGATCTTGGCATTCCGCGATTGTAGGCCAGAACGGCTCGCTGACAAGCGAAGGGCTGACTTTCCGGACTATTTGTTCTTCTTTTCGCCCGGTGACGGCGGGGCGATTTTGTCGATCGGCTTTTGCTTCGTGCGGCTGATTTCCTTCTTTAGTTCCGCTACCCGAGTATCGACTTCTTTGTCGCGACCGACTTTCAGTCGAGTGATTTCGTTTTTGAGCTTTTCCAGCTTGGCCAGATCACGTTTGTAATCGAGGTTCAAGAGATCCGACTTCACTTCGACTTCTTCACGCACAAGTTGCTTGAGTTCGTCGTTCATCGTGGGAGCATTGCTCACGCTCATGCGGGCGGCGAGCAGCGTCAGCCGCGAATTGACAATCCACATTCGCAACTCGACATCGTGACGTTCCGCATCGTCCTTGCTCATTTTCCCAAGTCGCTCGTTGGCCATGTAAATTTGAGCCAGTCCTTTGTCATATTCCGGCCGATTCGTATTGCGAAGATGATTGAGGACGGGCATCAGGTCGGGGTTATTCAAGGCGACAAAGCCCAGTGCGGCAGCCTGTTGCTCGGTCGTCAGGGTGATCGTTTTGGGTGCGGCCGTTTCCTGTGCGCGAGCAACGACAGATGACATTGAGCAAAAGATTAGAAACAGACCAATTTTCGGAGCGGTGAAATTCATGGTTGGGTAAACTCACTGTAAAGACGATGATACTTCGATTATTTTTGGGCCGCCGGTTCCTGGCCGACACCCAGCATCAGCCATTCTGGCACGACTTCCGCT
>JAYUFG010000383.1:0-1623 GCA_043738845.1 Planctomycetaceae bacterium | reverse complement strand
GCCGGGGCGGAGTGGGCCGGTTTCTTTCATTCGCAGGAGTAACGCATGATTCAGATCACACGCAACATCGCTCGGGAAGTCCGGGCCGTTTTCAAACGACTATTGTGTGGCAAACGCCGCAAGATAAACCCGACCGTGCAATTCGACGCCTGTCCCGCTGGCCTGTTCATTCGCAGCGTCACGCTGGATGGTGCGATTCAATATCACGTCGCGGGCGAATTCCCCGTCCTGAAATTTGCCGTGCCCCTTTCGACCCTCGAAGCGTGCGAAGGCAAGAACGAACAGCCGGTCCAGTTCAACGTCACGCCGAACGATCAAGTTGCGGTCGAGTGGCAAGAAGGGCGAGTGCCACGACAACAGACCGTTTCACAAGCCATTTGGAAAGAGGACTCTTTCCCAACGACCCCGCCGACGTTTGTTGCAAACCCGGCCGAATTGCTCATCGCCTTGCGGGATGCCAGTCAGAATGCGGCCGACGATGCGAGTCGTTACGTCCTCGATCACCTGCAACTCGACGGGGCCAAGGGAAAAATCGCTGCGACCGACGGCAAGCACTTGCTCGTGCAAACTGGTTTTCAGTTTCCCTGGCCAGATGCAGTCCTGGTCCCGGCGTCGAGCGTGTTTGGCAGTGCCGAACTGCCGCACGATCAGCCGGTTGGAATTGCGGCGTCGGAGAATTGGCTGTCGCTGAGTATTGGTGATTGGCTGATTCATCTGCCGATCAACAAAGACGGCCGCTTTCCGAAGACCGACGAGATTATTCCGCGACCGGCACGGATCGTCTCTCGGCTACAGATCGCGGCCGAGGATGTGACGTTCTTGACCGACGCCCTCCGTCGTTTACCCGGCGACGACGGGTTCAATCACCCGATCACGCTTGACCTGAATGGCGAAGTCATCGTGCGAGCGACGGCCGAAGATCAACCCCGACCGACTGAACTAGTCCTTTCCCAATCACGGCTGATCGGCGACCCGGTGCGGATCAACATCAATCGGGAATACTTGGCCCGAGCGATTCGCCTTGGCTTCCGTGAAGTCGGTCTGATCGACGCCAATGGCATTCTCACCTGCGACGATGGTCAGCGAAAATATCTGTGGATGCCGCTGGAATTCAAGTCGGCAATCAAACCCACCACCGACGCGATGCGAATCGAATCCAACGCCGCTGACCCCGCTTCACAACGACCGGATCCTTCATCTACCACTTCCCTTTCCACTTCCAAACTCACCATTCCTATGACTCGCATGACGAAACCCAAACACAATAGCCCGAAATCCGACGAGGCGACCTGCCAACCGTCCACCGACTCGCCTACTCTTACCTCAACTTCCACCAACGCACCACCCTCCACGTCCGACAAAACCTCCACGTCTCCGATCACGAACCCGCTCAACACCAACCCGATCATCGCCGCCATCGAATTGCGAACTTCACTTCGCACCACCCTGACCGATCTGAACAACCTGATCGCCAGTCTCCGCCGCACCAAACGTCAACAGCAGATCGTCGCCACAACGCTTCAATCGCTGAAAGAATTGCAAAAGGTCGCGGGGTAACGACCTGCATTCGTCGCCCGAGCCGCTCCGAAGTATCGAAGTTCCGAGTTTACAAAGTCCCAACCG
>JAYUFG010000382.1:0-4366 GCA_043738845.1 Planctomycetaceae bacterium | reverse complement strand
CATGGCGAGTTGAAGTCGTGCGCGCTCATTTGTCGCTGTAAGGCAATGTAAGATATAATGTTGCAACGAAACTAAAAACCGTTAGCCGGACAGTAGTGATCCATTTTATTAACCCACGCGATTTCTGACGGAAGGAGTTTTGTAGCGAGCGAGTTGTATCGAGCCGATTGTGGCTCACTCGCGACCCGCGCCAGTTCGAGGTGGCCTTTGGTTCACTTGTTGAACGTTACCCTGATTAGAACGGCCCGTGGTTTGTGAGGCGATCGTAGTCAACCTGATCGGTGTCGCAAGCTGGTCTTGCGAGCGTTCCTTGAGTGTTGATTTGGCGGACGTACCGCGCTGTCAACCACGAGCGTCGTTCGATGTCCCACATCCACTTCGTTCGCTGACCGAGGAGCGGGAACCACGAAGGGATGTTTTGAGGTGCAACCGCCGCCAGGCACAAGAAGGTTGCCAAGCCTCGCTTAAAGATCGTGAACAATTCAACGCCACAAACTCCGCCCCTGAAGTCGTCACGTCATCACCCTGTTTCCCGATTGCCCTTTTACACCGGCAAAAAAACCGCGTTCCCACGCGGCCCGCTACTCGCTTGTACCGTTACCAATCAACTCATAATATTTACCGTCTTGACACCGCTGGCTCTTTTCAGGGAAGGGCTAACCGAGAATCGCATTTTACGTGGAGAAGGCCCCTGCGGCGAACCATTTCCGTCGCGACCGAGTGATAAAACAACATTTTTTTGGTGGCTAAAACCAGCCTTTCTTTTCCACGACATACGTCTGATAGAACTCTTCATCGGACTTGGTGAGATAAATGATCCCCTCGATCAAACCGATAGGTCCCATGATGATCGCGCCCAACCCAAACGTAAGGATCGTCGATAACAGCATGATGACACCTTGCGTCGTGCGGCCCAGAATGAATTTATGAACGCCGAACGGACCCAACAAAATTCCGCACAGTCCGGCGGCGATTTTGTTTTCCACGCCCGGCATCGCCGAACGCGACATGAAAGGGGACGAGCCGGGAATCGGCGGCGGGGGAGGTGGTGGCGGCGACAGGAACCAGCCGGGAACCGACCGCGCAACGACCCATTGCGGAGTTCCTTCTTGCCACACCATATCTTGGGGCGTGAGTCGCCCGCTCGCCGCGAACTCCTGCATTTGGCTCTCTTCGTAAGGACCAAAATTCCCGAGACCCTCGCGTGTCATGTGCCATTTGGCCATCGGACTATTTCCTGTCGGGCGAATGTAAGTCGATTGTTGTTCTCGGCCGATTTGTCGAGTTCCGTATTCGTTTGTGATATTTCGACACAAAAACCGCAACCCGGTCCGTGGAGCTATGGTAGCTGAACCCGTGAGAATTCGGTAGCTTCCGGCGAACGAGGGTGTGGCAATTTTTTATGGCCGGTTGTAAAGAAACCTCTCACGAGTCTTCTTTTTTGTAGCCGCATTTGGGGGCGTGTCGCACAGCGTAACCTTTGGAAGCCGACCGTGAGGCGACGAAACCACGACGTGGCGACACGTTTTCCACCACCACCAACGCACCGCCGCAAAAGCTGACGTGGTCCCTTTCCCACGCCCGGTTTACACGTCCAATTGCAGGCAAATTCGGGATGAAGTATGATAATCAGGCCCCCATTAACCCGAAGTTTGCCGCTGGCACTGCCAAAGCAACTCGCTGCTTGATTCGCGGCGCGTCATCCGTTTCCCCCCATAGACTTTCGTATTCGGCTTTAGGACTTTGTTCGATGAGTAGTGACACGCCCGATTCTTCCGCCAATCCTCCTGCTTCCACCACCAGCCAAGACGCCGAACCGCGACGCATTCGCATCGGCACGCAACGGCCCGGTGCGGAAATTCCCCGAGTCGAGCAGCGGGTGAAGTTTGTCTCTTCTGAAAAAGTAGAGCCGCCGGTTGCTGTGCCCGTTGCAAAGGCTCCAGCACCCGCTTTACCATCAACGCCGTCCGACGTGATCGTACCGACCGATCCGACAGCGGTGCAAGTCACTTCGGCCGTCGAGGCAACGACCGCGGCGGTCGCTGAAGTTGGATTGGAAGCGGTCACGGTTGTCGCACCCAGCAAAAAATCGAACGAACAATTCATTCGGCAGGGGGAACATATCCCGAAGCCGAATTTGCGAGCCGCGTTGTCGCCCGACTTGCAGTCGGAATTGGACGATGCCATGAGTGACCTGTCGTTCGACGACATGCTCGGACCCGAGGGGAAAGGGAAAACGACACCCGCCGCTGATCTGATCGAAGCCGAAGAACGCCGCAAGGGAACCGTGCTGAGCATCTCGCGCGATTTGGTTTTCTTTGACCTGGGGAGCCGCAATCAAGGCTTCATTCAACTCAAACATTTTCCGCAACCGCCGGTCGTGGGCGCGGTTCTCGACATCATCGTCAGCCGCTTTGACCCGGAAGAAGGTCTCTACGAACTAACGATGCAGGGAGGTGCCGTTTCGGTTGCCGATTGGTCGCAAGTTCACGAAGGAATGGTCGTGGACGCCCGAGTTTCCGGCCATAACAAGGGTGGCCTTGAGTGTGAGGTCAATAATCTGAAGGGCTTTATGCCGATTAGTCAGATTGCCCTCTATCGGGTAGAAAACATCGAACAGTTCGTCGGCCAGAAATGGCCCTGCCTGGTGACAGAAGCGAATCCAGAACGCCGCAACCTGTTGCTCAGTCGCCGCGCCGTCTTGGAGCGCGAACAGCAAGAGACGAAAGAAAAAACTTTTGCTGAATTGGAAGTCGGTCAAATTCGCGAAGGGACCGTTCGCAACCTGCGTGAATTCGGTGCGTTTGTCGATCTCGGCGGGATCGATGGACTCATTCATATCGGACAGATGAGTTGGGACCGCATCAAGCATCCGAGCGAAGTTCTCGAACTGAATCAAAAGGTCCAAGTCAAGATTGAGAAGATTGATCCGATCACTCGTAAGATCGGACTTTCCTATCGCGACCTGACCGAAAATCCGTGGACCAATGTCGCGAGCAAGTACACGGTCGGCGGCGTGGTTCAAGGGACCGTCACTCGCATTATGGAGTTCGGTGCGTTCTTGCGATTGGAGCCGGGTGTCGAAGGACTCGTTCACATTTCGGAAATCGCGCACGGTCGCGTTTTTCGCGTCGCCGATTTTCTGCAAGAAGGTCAAACGCTCGAAGCAAAAATTCAAGCCATCGATGTGGAGAATCAACGGATCAGCCTGTCCATTCGGGCGTTGATGGCCAAGCCGGTCCCGATCAAAAAGGAAGAGCCGGAACTTCCGCCCGAGCCAGAAACTCCCCCGCCGCCGATCCGCCAAAGCAAGGTTCCGCTTAAAGGTGGCACCAGTCGCAAAGCGGGCGGCGACCAATTCGGCTTGAAATGGTAATTGCGTAAGTCGTTCTGAATTTCGGATACTTCGATTTGATCCTAAACCCGGCATTGGCAGTTCCCTCTCCCTCTGCGGGTTTTGCACAACAATCCCCTTTTAGCACCGCGTTCTTGTGCAACCGACAGGCTTTTTGTGCAGAGTCGCCGCCGTCAACAGCAGCCGCTAGCAGTACCGCACTTACTCACGCCGCACTTGTCCTTGGCAAGACAGTCAGTTTGCTTGCCAACCAGCACGAGCAACAGCCCTTTCGGTGTCACTTCTACGTCTGCCAGATGATAGTTCGATGCGACGTCAACACCGTACTCAACATCTACCCGAAGATTGTCAGGGCCGAGAACCTTATCGCCAAGCTTCATTATCTTGGCTAGCTTTCCTGCAACGAGTCGGTGTTCAAAATCGTGTGTCGTCCACACTTGGAGCGAACAGGACAGGCTCTCACGGTTAGTGCCGCCGCAGTCGATGAAGTTCTTTTGTACTCGCCCAACTTCCGTAATGTGGAAATGTTCGGGCACGAACTCGCCGTTTGGCAACATGATATGTAGTGCAGCATCCTGATGTGTTTGCAGCGTATTCGTTAGTTCTTTCACGTTCATGCTATTTGACCTCCTTCAACCAAGTTAAAATCTTTTCCTTGATCTCGTCTCGCACCCTGCGAAACTCGTTCAAGGTTTCCTCGGGTGTCCCTTTGAAAGCGGCAGGATCGTTGAAAGGCCAGTGTAGCCGATCGACCATTCCCGGCCAGACACGAGGACAACTTGTATCAGCTTCGCCACACACGGTAATCAAAAATTTAACCGGTATGTGGCCAAGAAATTCTTTCAGGTGCTTCGGCTGCTGTTCCGAGATGTCGATGCCCTTTTCCGCCATGACTTGCACGGCCAGTGGATGTACTGTTTCTTTTGGCTCTGTCCCCGCACTGAATGCGTTGAAGCGGGCCTGTAAGAAATCTTGTGTCAGCCAGCAGTAGTAGCTAGAGTACTCAACCCA
>JAYUFG010000381.1:0-4370 GCA_043738845.1 Planctomycetaceae bacterium | reverse complement strand
CAGGAGTGGCACCCGAATTTGGGCCGTCCGCGACGGGTGTCTTTTACAAACGTCATGCCGGTTTGATATGCAGCCCAATAATTATCTCACCGATCTGACGCTGCGCTTGGCCAATGGCTTGGCACTCCTCGATGAAAGTGTGCGCGCACGTCACACCGCTTTTTTTCGCACGGCACAACAGGCCGACGGCGGGTTTTGCGGTCGCGACGGGGGAAGTGACCTGTACTATACCGGATTCGCGTTGCGCGGTTTGGCACTGTGCGGAGAGTTGCAGGGCGAAGTCGCCGAGCGGTCCGCTAAGTTTCTCCAAAGCAAACTGGCCGCCAATCTGCCCATCGTCGATTTTCTGTCGCTGATTTACGGGGCCGCCTTACTCGACATGGCGGCGGGCATCGACATTTTTTCCGCACAAGCGACCGGTTGGAAGGAAAACGTCGCCCGACGTCTGGAGGAATTTCGTCGCGAGGACGGCGGTTATGCGAAAACGGAAGAAGGTCAATCGAGCAGCACTTATCACACTTTTCTGGTCGTGATTTGTCAGCAATTGCTCGAACAGCCAACGCCGCAGCCGGAGCGGGTGATTGAATTCGTTCGCTCGCGAGGTCGAGACGAAGGGGGCTTTGTCGAAATTGGCCCGATGAAGCGGGGAGGGACCAATCCAACGGCGGCGGCGGTTGCGTTACTGAAGATGCTCGATGGTCTGGATGATAGTGTGCGAATTCCAACAATTGACTTTTTGGCAGAAATGCAAAATGATGAAGGAGGTTTGCTCGCCAACACGCGAATTCCTATCGCCGACCTCCTGAGTACGTTCACCGGTTTGCTAACATTGACCGATCTGCTTTCGGCGAGTGCGATCGACTTGTCGGCCACGCGACGTTTTGTCACATCCCTCGATCTCCCGTCGGGCGGATTTCTAGCGGCGGCCTGGGACACGGCGGCCGATGTCGAGTATACATTCTACGGGCTGGGCTGCTTGGCACTCTTGGCGTAAGGATCGGAGCATAAATTATTGTCATCTTTCGCTCCGCGAAAGTACGTCCTTTCGCGGACAGACTGTGAATTTATTGAATTGCGACCGATCCGTAGGGTCCGCTGTGCGGACCATTAGTTTGCGAGATCTGTTTTTCACGCAAACTACCAGGGTAAATCGCGAACTCCCGGTCCGCACAACGGACCCTACAACTAACGAATGACGAGCCTTCCAATAAATTCACAGCCTAGGAGCGAAAGACGACAATCGGGACAGTTATTTTCTGCGCCGGGCCTAAGTCTCAAGAACCGCTAGTTCCGATTCTACGGAATGCGCACGTGACACAGGCTCCAAAGTCGCCGGATTTTCTTGCCTAGTCAGAAAATATCCCGCCATCGGTCAACTCGTAGGGTAGATTTCATAACGAGCTTTTACGCTCGCATTGTTGCGCTACTCTTTCCGCACGAGAACCTTTATGACCTCGAACCGTCGTAAGAAAAAGTTGGTAAATCTGAGCGTTCAAGGGGCGGTTGCCCTGAGAATCGTGACCCATTCGATTTTGTTTGTGTGGAGTGTGTTTCTGGTGTGTGCGGGCTTGTTGTTCATCCTGGGACCAACGGAGAGTGGTGAGGATTTGGCCCGCATTCGAGCGATTTGTTTGGCGGCGATTGGAATTTCAACCATCGTGGTATTGCCCGCGATCATTTACGACTCGATCAAGTTCAGCCATCGCATGGCGGGACCAGTTGTGCGGTTGAAGAACATGTTGTCGAAAATTGGCGTTGAGAAAATCGAACATGTTGGATTGCGGAAGAATGATTTTTGGCAGGATTTTGCCACGGAGTTCAACGCGATGTTGGACCGGGTGGAGACCCTGCGTCAAGCGGCGGCGGTGACTCCCGTATGTGTCGACCCGATCAGCGTGAAAAATCCAACACACGCCCCAGCGACCAACGCGGACACGCAAGCGTAAGATTTGCCCTACATACCGTTCTTTCTCGATAGATAGTGCCCATGTTGCGACATTTTCAAAACAGTTTGAGTGCCGGACAAATCGCTCCGCGACCTGCCGTCGTGGCGTTATTTGAACAGCGACCAGCGGTTGCGGCGTTATGTCCGATGCGACCAACCAAGCGAAACGCGAAGGCTCGGCGAGGTGTGGCGGTCGTGGAAATGGCCATAATGATGCCGGTGTTTGTGTTGATTTTGTTGGGGACGATAGAGGCTTGCACGATGATCTTTTTGGAGCAAACGCTCAAGATTGCCGCCCACGAAGGGGCACGAACAGCGGTCGTTCCCCAATCGGATGCGACGAAGGTCCAGAACACGATGATCACGTTTCTGACTCAACGGGGAATTAAGGGCTATACGTTTTCCATTAGCCCCAACAGTTTTCCGCTTTTTCCGTATGCGACGTTGATTCAAGTCGATGTGACGGCCCCTTGCGATCAAAACTGCATCTTTCCTCCCTGGTTCTATAGCGGCAAATCGTTGACCGGGTCGGTCATTATGATGAAAGAGAATTAACGGAATGGATGGGTTTGGAAACGCCCCTCACACAACTTGACGCGATACACTGAAAAATTAAAGGACTGCGATCATGCCCAACCCAACGAATCCCATAAACGTCTCACGATTAACTCGGACCACACGTCGCGGCGCAGTCCTGGTCGTGCTGGCGATCTTCCTTCCGGTGTGTCTCATCATGTGTGCCTTCGCAATCAATGTCGCCTATCTCGAACTCAATCGGACCGAACTGCAAATCACGACCGATGCGGCCGCTCGAGCGGGGGGTCGAGATTTGCTGGTGCTGCAAAGCAAGTTCGCGGCACTGTTGCGGGCGGAGTCGATGTCGCTCTTAAATAAGGTTGGCGGACAGCCCCTTATTTTGATGCCCGGTGACTTAGTGTTTGGCACGGCGACGCGCCCGTCAGCGACGGCAAGATATACCTTTACGCCGGGAACACCGACGTACAACGCGCTGCAAGTGACGGGGCATCGCGATTCAGGTTCGATCAACGGTCAACTTAACGTATTGCTACCCGCCTGGACGACGAATAAAAAATTTAGCACAACCCAATCGGCCCAGGCGACCGAAGGGGACATTGATATTGTCCTCGTCGTGGATCGTTCGGGTTCGATGGCGTACAGTGCGTCGGAGACAACCAATCCTCCTTCGGGTCCACCCGCCGCCGCGCCGGTGGGCTGGACCTGGGGGCAACCTTGTCCACCCAATGCTCGGTGGCTCGATTTGGTTGCTGGCGTGCAAGTTTTCGTTTCGGATCTGACGGCCTCGGCGAGCCAGGAAATGCTGGCTCTTGTTTCCTATAACAACTCCACCGTGATCGACTGCCCAATTTCCTCAACCTATACCGGGATTGCTCCGGCCCTCGACGTCTACTCGCAAAGTTTTCCCATGGGATCGACTGCGACGGGCGACGGAATCCTCGATGGGATCAACGCGTTAGCCAACTCTAACGCTCGCCCCTGGGCAGCCAAGGTAATGATCGTTATGACCGACGGTCTAACCAACACCGGTTCCGACCCATTATGGGCAGCACAACAAGCAGCCGACCAAAACATCATGATTTTTACGATCACCTATAGTGATGAAGCCGATCAAACGGCGATGACACAAGTTGCTGCGATCGGAGCGGGCATTCACTACCATGCCACAAACAGTACCGACTTGAATACCGTTTTCAAAGACATCGCCAAGCAGTTGCCGACGTTGTTATGTAAATAAAATTTTCTGATCGAGCGAAACGATTCGACGACCCTTATCGGCCTCATAGAAAAACGACTTCGTCCTTTTTTGTTTTTGTATTCTGCATTCATAATTCATCCTTCATCATTTCCTTCCCGCCTCGCCTTCCCGCCCGAAATACTTTCCCCGGTCTCCGACCATGAACGTACTAATGTTGAAGAACAACTTGTTCCAGCACCGCAAATTCTGCAACCCGCTGAAATTACGACGGGGAACGGTCGCTGTGCAAATGGCACTCGTTTTGCCGATTTTGTTGCTATTGATTTTTGCGGGAATTGAATTCGCCCGGTTGAACATTATTCGGCATGTGGCGGCGAATGCTTCGTATGAAGCGTGCCGCAACGTGGTCGTACCAGGAGCCGTCGCGTCCGAAGCCCAAACGATTGCCACGCAAATCATGGCATCGCTGGGCGTTACGAATGCAACAGTAACGGTAACGCCCAGTCCGATCTTGGAAACGACGGGCAAGATCACTGTTACGGTTGATGTTCCAACCGCAGGAAATTTTTGGTTCTTGCCACATTTTTCCGCTGGCAAGACCATCTCTGTTCAAACGTCGTTGCTGACCGAGCGTCCGCCGTTGATACAGATTACGGCAATTGGTCCGCCACCACCTCCTCCTCCCGCGCC
>JAYUFG010000380.1:0-4374 GCA_043738845.1 Planctomycetaceae bacterium | reverse complement strand
CGACCGCAACGAGCCGCCGAGGGAGGTTTAGTTTATCGCGTACTCAATCGCGCCAATGCTCGAATGACGACCTTCCACGACGACTAACCAAACAACGGTTCCTGACACCTTTGTCGTGTCCAACGCAACGGGATTAGGACGAAGAATAACTTCGGTTTTTTGCAAGCAGGCCGTATGTCAATGCTCGGCAATGACGTGCGATAAATAGAGAAGTTATTTTTCGGAGGCCCCTTAATCCCCAGTACCAATGAAGCAGCGAAGGTGAAACGAAGGTTCAGACAAATTTGCAAATGGGTAAAACTATGTTATCCGCTTCTCGCTTCAAGATTCGTTTGGACTATTTTTTAATTTGTGCGATGTTGTTAGTGTTTGTAATTTACTTCGCATTTGTATTTCGATATAATTGCAATCTATCGTGGACTGATTTGAGAGATATTCTTCGCAAGGACGACGTTCATAACCTAAAAGAGTTTTATCGTGAGATAGGTCGGCTCGATCTTCCATCACGGTTACGGCATAAATATGAACATCGGGCTAAGCATTTTCATTCAACAATTCGGGAAACGTACAGAACGGCGTCGAGTGAAGAATGGGTAACGGAAACGCTCGAGCAAGCCTGGGAGAGAAGACGGCTTGCAGGCAAATTTAAGCCGGGGATTACGGCAAAGGACTTAGCAAAAGAATTGTGGTTGGAGGTAGAGTATCCCTCACTGTGGGAGAATCTTATTCACATATTCAATGAGTCGACAGTCGTTATAGTCTATTTGGACACGGACGAACGGATCATAGGATGGAAGCTATAATGCGGTGTAACTGTAACCGTCCAGCGAGTTTCGGGGTTCGTTATCCGGGTGTTTGCAACCGGAATTTGACCGGAATCGTCGCCACGACGGACAACTCTCGTGTGTCACGGCTTTTTTAACGCGAATGATCTTTGACAATTGATAAGAATTCAAGCGTTCGGCGGTACATAAACCACTCTTCGCGCGCACCCCGAGCGCAGCGACAGCAAGGAAGCATTTTCGGCTTCACGCAGCCCGGCGGAGCGAAATAATCGGCAAGTGCCGCCGACCGCCGTGAAACTCGACCGAGAGTTCCAGCTTCGCACCCGGCTTGCCGCGAACCAATGCCCATGGCTTCGCACACGGCGAGCCTCTCTGCCAACGCGAACGTGTTTCGTAACGCGGTCGGCGATTCTGGGCAAATTCCCGCCGATAGGTTTCGTTCGGCGTTGCCCCGCTCAAAAACTCGTGCGGCCGATGCTCGTGCTACCAATGGGCCATCAAGCGGAAACGGATAGGTCTAGGTCAGGTACCCCGTACCTGACGGAGTTTTCGATAAGGACCGGCGCATCAATAACGGTCCCGATGATCAAGGGAAGTCGGGTGTTGTTTTACCGCAACGCGGTTTCGTCCTCCAGCCCCAGGTTGCCGCGAAATCGCGGCTACCTGGGGTTACATTCGCGTGGCATTTCAACCCCACCGGGTTTGCGTCCCATGCGGCGGACGCAAACCCGGTGAGGTTGACGGATTGTGAGGCCGCGAACCCCAAGTAGCGGCTGCGCCGCAGCCTGGGGCTGAAGGACATAACCGCGTTGCAGTAGAGAAAACCATCGCGCCGAGATACATTGAGTTACAACAGTTATTCATACGCCAACCCCAATCTGATCGTCCGTAACGCAACAACATCTCTGACCGTACTCGCATGACGCATGATTTAACCACACTGGCCGGGCGAGTTTCACTCGCGGCAATTTATCGGACGACGTTGCTCGCGGACGTAATGCCGTTCTGGCTGCGGCACGGTCTCGACCGAGAATGCGGCGGATACATCACGTCGCTCCATCGGGACGGCTCGATCCTCGACACCGATAAATCAATCTGGTTTCAGGGACGCGGGGCCTGGATGTTTGCCACGCTGTTTCTCACCGTGGTACAGCGGCCAGAATATCTCGCTGCCGCCCAGTCAGGAATTGAATTCCTGCGGAAACATGGCCGCAGTTCCAACGGAAAAATGTTTTTCTCCGTCACGCGCGACGGTCAACCACTTCGAATGCGGCGATATGTCTATAGTGAATCGTTTGCCGCGATTGCCCAGGCCGCCTTTGCAAAAGCAACCGGCGACCAGCAGTCGGCCGAAGAGGCAATCCAACTCTTTGACACGTTCCTCCGTTTTTCGTTTGAGCCGGGACACATTCCGGCAAAGGTCTCACCGCGCACGCGACCGATGATCGGGATCGGGCCGTTAATGATCGGTCTCAACACGGCCCAAGAAGTTCGCGAACACCTCGGCGACGTGACGGTGCGAGGAAAGACCTGTTCCCAATGGATCGACTTTTGCATCGGTGAAATCGAGCACTTGTTTTTCAAACCCGAACTGTCCGTGTTGCTGGAAACGGTCGGTCCAAACGGTGAGATTCTCGATCACTTCGACGGTCGCCTCCTCAATCCGGGCCACGCCCTCGAAGCCGCTTGGTTCATTCTGCACGAGGCAAAAATTCGTCGTGACCTACGACTGCAAAAATTGGGATTGAACATACTCGACGCGATGTGGCAACGCGGTTGGGACGCGGAATACGGTGGGTTATACTACTTTCGCGATCTCAAAGGCCTGCCCGTACAAGAGTATTGGCATGACATGAAATTCTGGTGGCCCCATTGCGAGGCCATCCTTGCGACCGCGCTAGCTTGGTCGATGACGGGCGACGAAAAATACGCCCGCTGGCATCAGCAGGTTCACAACTGGAGCTTTCAACATTTTGCCGACGAAGAACACGGAGAGTGGTATGGTTATCTCCATCGAGATGGCCGCGTTTCAGTCCCCCTGAAAGGGAATCTGTGGAAAGGGCCGTTCCATCTGCCGCGAATGTTATGGTACTGTTTGCGGTTACTGGAAAACACTTCGACAACCGTTGCAAACTCTCCAACAGGTGGCGGATGAAAAAGCCAATCGTTGCTCCTGTCGCTTTTGTCCTCTTGTTTTTCGCGACCAGCGAAACCGGACGCTCCGCAGACTGGGAACAGCTTCCCGCCCTGCACGATGAAAACGGTTTCGCGGGCAGCTTTGCCGGCGTGAGCCAC
Source organism: Planctomycetaceae bacterium (assembly GCA_043738845.1). Lineage (GTDB taxonomy): Bacteria > Planctomycetota > Planctomycetia > Pirellulales > DASRSE01 > DASRSE01. The sequence goes on along the minus strand of JAYUFG010000380.1, from coordinate 1,294 downwards.
GACGTTTTGCTCATCGCGGGCGGAGCGAATTTTCCCGACAAAAAGCCGTGGGAAGGGGGACAAAAGGTTTGGCACGATTCCATCTTCGCTTTAGAAACTTCGAACCAAACAGGAAACGAGAAGAAAGTCCCTCACTGGGAAAAAGTTGGAACTCTTCCGTCACCACTCGGATACGGCGTTTCAGCCAGCGATCAAAACGGACTCGTTTGCGTCGGCGGCAGTGATGCCAAACAACATCATGCCGACGCCTTTCGCTTGGAATCGAAAGGCGGCAAAATCGAGCGACACAATTTGCCGAAGCTGCCGACGACCATTGCCAACGCGGGCGGAACGGTCGTCGGCTCGACGCTTTATGTCGTCGGCGGAATTGAACGTCCCGACGCCGCCATAGCTTTGAAAAAACTATTTTCGCTCGACTTGGCCAGTCGTGAACCAACGTGGAAAGAACTCGACGCCCTGCCCGGTCCTGGCAGGATTTTTCCCATCGTCGCGGCCTACGACAACGCACTGTTCGTATTCGGCGGGGCGGAATTGTTGTCCGACGGCGAAGGAAGAATACTTCGTCGATATTTGAAAGACGGCTTTCGTTTTCAACCCGGCCAAGGTTGGAAACCGATTGCCGACTTGCCAACGACCTTGGCCGCCGCACCGTCCCCTTGTCCCAGCGATCCTTCAGGCATTTACGTTCTCGGTGGCGACGACGGCTCGAAAGTCGGTTTTAAGCCGCCAGAAAAACATCCCGGCTTTTCCAAACAACTACTCCGTTACGATCCGGCCCACGACCAGTGGAAAGAACTGGGCGAAATGCCGGTCTCCCGCGCCAACGCTACCGTCACCAAATGGCAGACTGGCTGGATCATCGGAAGCGGCGAAATCTTTCCCGGCGTTCGCTCGCCGGAAATCTGGCAATTTTCTCCGCCGGGGCAATGAACGGCTATTGTTTCCTCTTGGTTGAGCCGATTCCCGCCACACGTAGCACGTAACATACCCGCACCGGCTGGCACAAACATGACAGGCCCGCCGATTGCGAAATCAAGGCGAACGACAAACCACGAAGCCCAACCTATGAATAACTGTCCCGATCATTTTAGCAATTGTGAGGGGTGTATAGTAAGTCCGTTCACGGACTTTTCCGCCGTCAGGCGGTACTAGGCCCAGGCTTTAGCCTGGGTCGTATTCGCGGGTGCGCTCGGTTGGTTTCCAACCGAGGGCGCAGCCAAGAGGCCCCCTTGCTGTTCACGATCACTCAGCACTCGCCCGCTTATGGCAACCTCGTCGCATTCACGTCCCTCGC
>JAYUFG010000379.1:0-4378 GCA_043738845.1 Planctomycetaceae bacterium | reverse complement strand
ACCTGGACCCTCGCGACGATTGATTTCGTCCGCCACAACGCCCATTGCCCCGTTTGCTTAATGACGTTGCCCGCGCTGCCGCAAGGAGTGGAAGCGTAGCCCCTTACCTTGTACAAGCGGCGTACCGCCGCTTGTGAATTTGAATGCACGCCGCGTGTACGAAGCGACACCATCGGTCGATGCGAACCTGTTCGCAACGCATCCCGACTGGGTGCGAGAAATTATCGGGTATGGAATTTTGGACCTGTCATCTATCCGAGCAGCGGCGTGATCGGTTCGCCAGCTTGGATGATGGTGGCGACGTCACGGGCAAGTGTCGAGTCGAGCCGCAACTTGCCGAGGTCGAACAGGGTGTGCATGATCGTCGCAAGAAGGTGGCTGGGATTGTACGGTTCCGTGGCGGGAATCGCAGCACCGCGATCCGATTGACCGATGACTTGGCCCATCTTGAGACCGCCGCCGTACAAGAGCAAGGGAGTCAACTCTCCATAATGATCGCGACCACCGTCCTTGTTGATGCGGGGCGTGCGGCCCATTTCGCCCGTTACAATCAGCAGCACATCGTCCCGCAAGCCGCGAGCTTCGCAATCCTCAATAAACGCGGCGACGGCGTGATCGACTTGCGGGCCAAGCCATTTCATGCCCGCCAAATGCTTGGGGCTGTTGCCGTTGCTGTGCATGTCCCAGCCGCAATCGGAAACGGTGACAAAGCCGCAACCCGACTCGACCAGCCGCCGGGCCATGAGCATTTGTCGGCCGAGGAGATTGGTCGAACGCCGCATGTCGCCCCATTTTTGCACTTCGTCACTATTAAAACAGTGACTCGTGTCGTAGCGAGCGATGGTTTTGGCATCTTCTTTGGAAAGATCAAACGCACTCGCGACGCCGCCCGTGATGACGTCGAACGCTTGTTGCTGCAATTTGTCGGTCCCGTTGAGTTGACCATTGGCGTCGGACTCGCGGCGAATGCGGTCCAAATTTGCAAGCAAGTATTTGCGATCTTCAAAACGCTCGGCGGGCAGTGCCAATTGCATATTCCGCTGCATCGGTCCACTACCGGTCGGGCTGAACGCTTGAAAATTTGGCCCCAACGCGCCGGGTTGCGTCAGCCCAGGTAAGTGTCCCGTTTCAAAGTTGCTGCCGATCTTAAACTTGGGCGGAGCGACCGACTCGGGCAGGACGAGCGTATGCAGTGGCGCGCCGGTGCGAGGGTTGTTGGTGCCCGCGACCTTTGTGTACAGTGCGCCAGCGGCCGCTTTGAGATTGTTGCCCGCCGTCGTCACGGCCACATATTCATGGCCGGAGTTCTTGGATTGATACGATCGCACGATGGAAAATTTATCGGCGAGGCTGGCCAACTTAGGAAACGTCCCGCCGAACGTGATGCCAGCATGGGTTGTTTTGACTTCGCCCGTGATGCTGCGGACTTCCGACGGGGCAGTCATCTTGGGATCGAACAATTCGATGTGCGAAGGTCCGCCGCCGAGGAACAAAAGTACAACCGACTTATTGCGAACGTAATCTTTGACCCCCTCCGCTCCTAACGCAGAACCATTGAGCAGGTTGCTCAGCGACAACCCAAACATTCCCAGCCCGCCGACGCGAAGAAACTCCCGGCGGCGAAAGCCCTGACAATCGTGGGCGGGTCGAGGATCGTAGATCGACAACATGGGAATGGTTTCCAAGTCGGGCAGATTTTCGGCGGGAAATTAGGGCGGGAGTCGCAACGCCGTCGTGACGACGCTGCTCATACTATTCTAATTCGGCCATTCGTGTCAATAATTTCAAGTTTCCGCAGGAGCAAATCGCAACTTACAGCCAACTTCGTCCTCCCCACTGCTTGACGATGTTCGTATTCTTTGCGAACATTCAAGGAATCGAGCATCGCACGCCTGCTCTTCGGCAAAACATATAAGGAGTCGTACATCATGAAATGGGAAGATCGCGAGGAAAGCGAAAACGTCGAGGATGAACGTGGTTCCGGTGGCGGTGGTGGGGCCGGAATGGGACTCGCAGCCTTTGGCGGTGGTGGCTCGATCTTGCTGATTATCGTCTGCATGATCCTGAAAATTGATCCGCAACAGGTCGCCAACGTTGTCGGCAATGGTCAAGGCGGCGCACCTCCCGTTCAAAGGGGACCGGCTGATCCCGCCCAGGACAAAGTCGCCCACTTCACGAAAGTTATCTTCGGCGACACCGAGCGAATCTGGGGTGCCATTTTCCAAAAACTGAACAAAGAATATCCCAAGCCAGTTTTGCACCTGTTCAGCGGTGAAGTTCAAACCGCCTGCGGTGGTGCGGATGCGGCCGTCGGTCCGTTTTATTGTCCGGGCGATCAAAAAGTTTACATCGATCTCGACTTCTACAACGACATGGAGACCAAGCTTCATGCGCCGGGCGACTTTGCTCGAGCCTACGTCGTCGCACATGAGGTTGGGCACCACGTTCAGCGACTGCTTTATCCGCGGGACATCGCCACCGTCGAGAGTGCGCGCCGCACCGGCGATCCGAAGGCCGGCAATCGGATGTCGGTCCGCTTGGAACTGCAAGCCGATTATCTGGCGGGCGTGTGGGCACATTACGGTCAACAGGAGTGGCGTTTTATCGACCCGGGCGATATTGATGCGGTCCTGAACGCGGCCAGTCAAATCGGCGACGACCGATTGCAAAAGCAAGCTGGGCGTCGCGTCGTTCCCGACTCCTTTACACATGGAACGTCGGCGCAACGGATCAAGTGGTTTAAGAAAGGCTTTGAGACCGGCAGCCTCAATGGTGGAGAGGCATTGTTCACGACGCCGTATGAAAGCTTGTAGTTGCCGAACCGGTGGCGTGAAGTTTGTTCGCCAGTTTACGTAAGGGGGGGCGGGAGTCAGTTTCGCGGTAAAGGTAAAGACGAAAGACGTTCGGCAATTGACCATCGCAGTCGCGAAACCGACTCCCGACCCCTTTCGCATTCAACGTCGCACATTGGCGACAGGACTACTTTTCCTTCGCCTCAATCAGTCCATTCACAAAGCCGACTAAGTCGCTCGCCGCTCGACAGTTTTCCAGGACGGGAGAAAAGTCGCCCGCCACGCGGCACAAATCCAGCAACGGCGGCGCAATGCCCAATCGACGGGCACCCGGCGAAAGAAGTCGTTGCGATTCTTGCAGGGCCACTAGATGGCGTCCCAAGCGGGACAGCAGCAGAACGTAAATTTCGATGGCCTGCGTCCCATGCTCATTAACGGCGACATTTTCCGCCCGCTCGCGAAAATAGGCCAACGCCGACTCGGCTTCATGTCCCAACAATGCCTGAAAAAACAGGGCATGACGGGGATAGATCGCAACGAACGGTTCGTCCCCTTCAAACTGATATTGGGCCGCCAACCGCCGACCATATTCCGTTAAATCGAGTGCCAAGCGTAAAACTTCTGGATCGTCGCAAATTCTCGCGAACCGCACAATCGCGGCCAAATGGGTTGTATCGACGTGATAATTATTGTTGGCAAACAGCCATTCTCGTGAGTCGCACAGTGCCGCCAGGGTTTTCTCTGCCGGTGCAATCCCCTCTTGGTGCTTAATCTCCGCCAGCAAAACATTCGTCAGTTCTTCGTGCAGGTTCCTCACAAGCATCGCGGCGGCGGCCTGTTGGTCGGTGAGCGAAAAGCGATTCATTTGCGACTCGAATGTCGTGATCGCATTGCATGTGCCAAAATGACTGAGGAGCAATTCAAAGCCCCGTTGCGGATGAACCCCTTCGTTGAATGCGACCTCGACGACCTCATCGACATTTTCTTCATCGACGGAAACGGACTCAATCGCCCGCTGCATTTCGGCTCGCCCGTCGGCCGGTCGCAAATACATCCAGGCTTCGCGAATTTTGTTTTCCGCCAGCAGCAAACCGCCGACTTCGCGGCACGAGGCGACGTAGGCTTCTTCGACCTGACTCCGCAGCGGCTCGTCCAATTCGTCCAGTCGTGAGTTCGTCACGACCGACATTCCGAGCTTCTGTCGCGCCTGCATCAAGCGGGCATCGAACAAATCGTGGTAACGTCGATCCGCGCGGAGTTTTTCCGACAGTCGCTCCAAGGCGACGGCCGTGTTGCCCGATTGTAAATCGGATTGAAGTTGATCAAAAATAACGTCAGACATTGACGATTCCCAACGGAAAAATACAAGAGAATTGTGGTCGGCCATCGACCAGGATTATACTCGCCAGAAGTTGATCGCGTTAGACGGTAAGTCCGGCCTGTCGTTTATACACAACCTTTTTCGTAACCGTTCACAGTTTTTGAACTGATCTTGTCGTAAACGGGGGAAGGGGTTAGTTTATCGCGGCCATGAGCGAATCCGCAACCACTGCGGACAGTCCCGCCTGCCCGAACTGTGCCGCGCT
>JAYUFG010000378.1:0-11618 GCA_043738845.1 Planctomycetaceae bacterium | reverse complement strand
CAATTTGGGACCCGAAGAAGAGTTGTATCCAGCGACCAAAGACAACCAGGATGGCCATTGGGAGAACCTTCGCTTCGCTCGGCTGAATGACGATGTCTTACACGCGCTCGGCGGTGGATGGGATGCTCCCCCGGTGTGGCCCAATACGTGGCGGTCGCTGACCGCAATGCAGCCTTTGCGAGAACGAGGCGTCGCGCTGGTCGAAAGTTTTCACGGTCACGATTCCTGGGGCTGGAAAGACCCCCGTAATAGTTTGACGTTGCCCTTTTGGCGTGAACTTATTCCCGCAGTGAAAACCGTCATCTGCGTTCGCAATCCGCTCGAAGTCGCGTTGTCACTGCGACGACGGGGAAACTCCTCTTATCTGTTCGGTTTGACGTTATGGCAAACGTATTATCTAAAGTTGCTCGCCTCGGTGGCGGTCGGGGATCGAATCGTTACCCATTACGATTCTTACTTCGATCATCCTGTCGATGAATTGCAGCGACTGTCTGGTTTTCTTGGATTAGCGGCCTCTTCGGAACAAATCCATCAAGCCGCCGCCGAGGTCAAGTCGGGCTTGCGACATCAACGTTACACTTTGCACGACTTATATGACAACCAAGTCGCACCCCACATTATCGCGATGTATGAACATTTATTAAGAGCAGCGGGCCACGCCGAAACCCCTCCTTCCGCCGCAATCATGGCCCAGAAACCCATTCAACAAGCCGTCACTGTCGGACAGACCGCGACCGAGATTTCGCGAGAGTCAAGCGTGAATGGACTGACCGAGTCTCCTGACTCGCACGAAAGCCCCGCGTCGAACGGCGACGGTACAAAGCATGAATCGATCATGCCAAGTACGAGCCTCACTCCGATCATCAGCAACGCCACTCTCGAATCAGAAATGCTCGCGCTCGAGGTCAATAAATTGTGCCTAGCTTTGGAACAAAAGAGTTTTGCCTTGAAAACGGTCCAAGATCAGTTGGCCGCACAACAGCACGAGCGACAGACACTTACGAATGAACTCTCCGCGCGGACGGCCGAAGCCGACGAATTGCGACTTGCCCGCGTGCAGCATCTGCACGACCGAGACGTCATTGAACCGCAACTGGAGGTCAGCGAGCAGCGGGCGTTGCGATTGCAACATGAGTTGGAACTTGCGAAGCAACAGAATGAACAACTTCGCCAAGACACCCTGAACCATCGCCAACTGCTGACCGAAACGAACGCACACCTTGCCGCCGCTCATGTCATGCTGCACGCCGAACAACAAGAGCGAACCGCCCTACATGCTTCGTTTGCGAATCATCAAGACGCCTTATCCGAAGTTCACGATTTACTACAAGAAGTCCTGGCCGAGCGGAAGCAACTGGCCGAGACGATTGCCGACCTGCGCAGCGAACTTCAGGCTCGCCATGAAGAGTATCATAATAGTCTGTTTGAATTGCAGGACGAATTGAAGCTCATGCCGCTGGTTGGCGAAGAGGCGAGTCGCAAGCGGGAGTATCGCCAACTGATCCGTCGTGTTCGCGATTTGGTCCGCGAAACGGTTCCAAATGGTGCGACCGTCGCCGTGATTACGAAAGGAGACGACGACCTGCTCACGATTCCTGGCCGCAAGGGTTGGCATTTTCCGCAGGACAAGTCGGGCACCTATGCCGGTTATTATCCCGCTAACAGCCGCGCCGCGATTGTGCAAATCGAAACGCTTCGCGCACGGGGTGCGGAGTATCTCGTCATTCCGCAGCCGTCACTGTGGTGGCTCGACACGTATCAGCAATTCAAACAACACCTCGATCAACGCTATCGTAAGTTGGCGAGCAAAGATAACACCGCCCACATTTATGCCCTGTGGGAACGTGCCCTGGGCTGCGAACTCGACGACGCTGTTGCCGAATGCACCTCCCGACTCGGTCGGTCGCCAGCGATCCTGGATGTTCGAACAGGTTGGAATTTGAAAGAACGGTTTCCAACCTGCACCGTTTTTTCGCCGACGACCGAGAGTGTCGAGTTACCCTATTGCGATCAGTCGGTCGACGTCGTGGCGGTCGCGGCGAACGATGAACGCGGTCAGGTTGATGCCCGTCGCGTGGCGAGCGAATTGGTGGTGTTACTTTCGACAGACAGCACGCCGACAGAATTCATTTGGCAAAGTACGGCGACAGAAACGACCTCGCCGACCGTGTCGATCATCATTCCGGTCCACAATCAGTGGTCCGTGACCGACGCCTGTTTACGAAGTCTGTTCGAGACTTTGCCTCGTTCTTTTCAGGGAGAAGTGCTGATTGCCGACGATGCCTCGACCGACGAAACGGCCCAGATGCTATCGCACTGGATAAAAGTCGAACCGCGCTTGAAAGTTTTCCGCAATCGTACCAATCAAGGTTTCTTGCGAACGTGCAATCTGGCCGCCGCGACCTCGACGGGCGAAATCCTCGTCCTACTCAACAACGACACCGTGCTATTGGCCGATTGGCTTCGACCGCTGTTGCAGGTTTTCGCCGAACATCCGGACGCCGGTACGGTCGGCGGAAAACTCCTGTTTCACGACGGCAGTCTTCAAGAGGCGGGCGGAATGGTCTTTCGCGATGGCTCGGCAGCGAATTTCGGCCGCACGGACGCCAATCCGGCCGATCTGATCTACAACTTTTTGCGGCCCACCGATTATTGCTCGGGCGCGCTGCTTGCCACGCCTCGGAAAGTGTGGGAAGAAATCGGTGGCTTCGATGCTCGATATGAACCGGCTTATTACGAAGACACCGACTATTGCTTTGCCGTGCGGCAGGCGGGGCGACAAGTTTATTTTCAACCCGCGAGTGAGATCGTTCACTTGGAAGGTCTCAGTTCGGGCACGGACACTTCGCAAGGCGTGAAAAAATATCAAGTCATCAATGCAGCGAAGTTCCAAGCGAAGTGGGCCGAAGCATTACAGCGACAACCGGAGCGGCCTTACGAACATGACCAAATGGCGTGGAGAAGTCTGGCAATTGCGGCGGGCACGGAGGCCAACCGATGAGCAAGAAACATGCCCTGGTGGCGTCGTATTCCATACCCGAGGGAGATCGCGACAGCGGTGCCCGGCGGATGATCGACTTGATCGACTTTTTACTCGAAGTGGGCTACGCGGTGACCTTTGTCGCGGCGAGTCCGATCACCGATCCGAGCGTGGCACAGCCGCTGCTCAAGCGGGGCGTGGCCGTGTTGGACGGAATGGTCACGCGAAAAACGGAGGTTGGACCAGAACCAATTCTGGCGGAGATTCTGACCGCGCGGCCGATTGATTTAGCGTTGCTCGCATTTTGGCCGGTGGCGGAATTGTATCTGCCGATCATTCGCCGCGTCTGTCCTCATGCGCACGTGATTGTCGATTCGGTCGATCTCCACTGTTTGCGACATGCCCGACGAATTTTCGGCGATGACCATGCGGATACTCGCTGGCTCGATGATGAATTCGCATCGCAACTGACGGGCGAATTAAATGTGTACGCGGCGGCCGATGGGGTCTTGACCGTTTCGGAGAAGGAAGCGGCCTGGATCGACAATTTTTGCTCGGGAGCAGTGCGGACGTTTTGCGTTCCCGACTGTGAAGATTTACAGCCGGGGCGTCGTTCGTTTGCCGAGCGAAAGGGAATGTTGGCACTGGGCAGTTATCAACATCCGCCCAACGTGCAGGGCGTGGAATTTCTTTGTCAGCAAATTCTTCCCAAGGTCGTTGCGAACGTTCTCAACGAGCATCCTTTGTACATTGTGGGCAACGGTCTCGACGAACGAGTTCACGACGCGGCTGCAAATACGCCCGGCGCGCGACTCGTCGGCTGGGTGCCGTCGGTTACCCCCTATTTTGAGCAAGCACGCATTTCCGTCGTACCGTTGCGATACGGGGCGGGCACCAAACGCAAAGTGGTGCAGGCTCTGTTGTCAGGGACGCCGACAGTTACGACGAGCATTGGGGCCGAAGGTTTGAATTTGATCCACGAGGAACATGTCCTCATCGCCGACGAGCCGGAACAGTTCGCCGCCGCGATTGAACGCTTGTTGAGCGATGAACCATTATGGCAAAAACTGTCCAAGAATGGCCGCGACCATTTATTTGTTACGCATAGTCGTGACGCGGCGAAAAGTCGATTGATCGCGGCGTTGAGTGTCGTGGAACAACGTACTCCCAAAAAATCGACCTTGCCGGAAGTCACGGCGAAAACGTACTTGCAGCGGGTGTTTTACGGTTACAATGATCGATTGGTGGTGCAGCTTCGCTATCTGCTTGGCAAGACGGTTCCGCACAACGCGAACGTACTCGTGTTTAGCGGCGGCAGCAATCAATTCCTACAATTGGCGGGGCGAATCGCTGCCCATTTTCCGCAAGGGGACGACAACCGCTGGTTGCCCTACGTCCCAGATGACGTGAATGTCGTGATGTGTTGTTTGGAACGATTGCGGCAACAGGGTGCCGATTATTTGGTGATTCCATTTCCCAGTCTGTGGTGGCCCAATCATTTTCCCGAGTTGGGAGAGTATCTGCAACACGATTGTAAACTGGTCATCCGCAAAGCCGAGGTGGGCGATGTGTACGCTCTCGGACAGCCGACGGAAAAAACACTTGGGATTCTAGCCCACGTTGAAACCACGACATTCTCGGTCGCGAACATTTCCGAGACTGACGCGAATGGAAACGGCGACACGATTGGCCATACCAATGGTCACGCGCCCGGCAGCGGTCGATCATCCATTCTGTCGCCGGTCATCAAAAATCCTGTCAAACTGATTGCGTTTTATCTGCCTCAGTATCACCCCATTCCTGAAAACGACATTTGGTGGGGCGAGGGCTTCACCGAATGGACCAATGTCGCGAAAGCGCAACCGCTATTCGACAATCATTGGCAGCCCCATCTGCCGACCGACTTCGGTTATTATGATCTCCGCTCCGTCGCTACGCGACTCGATCAGGCGGTCGTCGCGCGTGAATTTGGAATTCACGGTTTTTGTTATTACCACTATTGGTTCAACGGCAAACAGCTTTTGCAACGACCGTTTGAAGAAGTCCTCGCGTCGGGTGAACCCGATTTTCCGTTCTGTTTATGTTGGGCGAACGAACCTTGGTCGCGACGGTGGGATGGGCGCCCGCACGACGTGCTGCAAGAGCAAACGTATAGTTCCGACGACGATGTGGCCCACATTCGCCATCTTCTTCCAGCATTGCAAGATCGCCGGGCAATTCAGGTTGATGGCAAGCCGCTGTTCTTGGTCTATCAGGCGAAGGACTTGCCCGACCCGGCTCGCACGGTCGCGACCTGGCGCGAAGAAGTCGAGCGAGCCGGAATTTCCGGTCTGTATTTGATCGCGGTCGAGACCGGTTGGGATGCCGGTTGGGACGCGACACAATTCGGCTTCGACGCGAAGGTCTTGTTCCATCCGCAGTTTACGAATCTGTTCAATTCCGAAAGTGAACTGTCGCTCGGTCCCGACTCGCTGAAGGTGTACGATTATCAAAAGGCGTGGCCCGTTCTGGCGAACCCCGACCCGGTCGATTATCTTCGGTATGAAACGGTCTTTCCGACTTGGGACAACACAGCCCGCAAGGGTGCCGATGGTGTTGTGCTGCAAAACTCAACGCCGGATGCGTATCAATCGTGGCTGAGCCAGGCGGTGGAGCGAGCGATACAACGGCCGCTGGAGGAACGCATTGTATTCCTGAATGCTTGGAACGAATGGGGAGAAGGGTGTCACTTGGAACCAGACCGCTTACACGGCCGAGCGTATTTAGAGGCAACACGGAGGGCGTGGCAAACGGCGGCGGCTAGGAAAGTCGGTCAGGAAACTCGATGATTTTTTGCGATCAACTACTTTTTCTGCACGTACCCAAAACCGGTGGAATGTCGGTGACTAAGTATTTGTTGAAAGTGTTGCCCCGACCCGTGTACTACACATCGCTGGAGTCCGACCCGGAGTTCACCGAACCGGGTGCCATCTATCTTCCGGGAATTCGACATGAGAACTTGGCAGACGCTCGCGAAATCGTGGCCCAATACGGTTACGCACTGGAAAAATTTCCGGTGATACTCGCCGTATTACGCAATCCCTACGACATTGAGGTGTCTCGTTTTTCGTACTTGCAAAAAGGCCATTCGTGGGATCGTGGTCACAATCAAGAACTGGCACTCTTTGAGGACTTCGAGACGTTTGCTCGCGAAAGCCACGATCACAGCGGCACGCAACGTCCGCTCGACAGTTTTTTTTTGATCGAGGGTCACACGCCAAAAAACCTTCACGTAATCTTCACGGAGGACTTAGATGCTGGGTTCGACAGCGTACTGCGTCACATCGGAATTGAAAAGAAGGAACCACTGTTGCGTGAAAACACTTCCGAACGCGAGGGCCTGGAAAAATACTACACTGCCGCCGCTGAGGAAGCCGTATATCAACGCTATCGCTGGGCTTTCGATGCCGGTTATTATTCGCGACTTGATGCGCAACATTTTACTTTTTTGAAGGAGTCACCAAGTATGGCAAGTATGCCTTTGTTGCCTTTGTTCGGACCGGTCAAGCAGGCCGGTCCCGCCGTCGGTATCTGGCACGATGGTTGGTTGGGAAGTGAACTGCGGTTTCGGTTTACATCCCGGGAACCACTGGCGGCATTTTCAATCACCGGCCATTTTCCGCACGAGTTCGCCGAAGGCGTCGAGTTGACCTTGGCACTGAACGATGTGGCGGTGTCAACGTTGAACCATCGCGGCGAAGAATTTTTTTGGACGGGCCAACTCCCGCAGCCCATCCAGGGGCGGATCACTGCGACCATTTCGTTCTCGAAAACATTCTGTCCCAATGAGGACCAACCCTGTGGCGACAATCGACAATTATCGGGAATGATTGATCGAATCGAATGGACGGCGTGTACCGCCAATGCCACACCCGATGCGACGACGTCCGCAAATTCTAAATCGCTCGCCGCGCGGCCTGCGGAAGAGTTTGGTCGTTGTGCAAACCTGAGTCAACTTGTCTGGCGGCCAGATCGCATGACGTGGGGCAACCTCGTCTTTCGGATCGAACAGAAAAAGAATGACCAGTGGGAGCTTGGAAATCAGTGTTTCGATTTTTATAAGGGAAAAGGTTTAGTGGACATGTACGAACGAAGCCTTGCCCGACGTCCCGAATTTATGCCACACAATGTAATGGAATTGGGTATTTGGGACGGCGGCAGCATTGCGTTTTGGTTCGAGTGGTTTCGGCCAGACAAACACGTTGCCCTCGACATTAAGACTCGGACCGATAGCGGGTATTTCGAGCAGTATGTTGATTCGCGAAATCTGATCGACCGCATTTCGACCTATTGGAATACGAGCCAAGCGGATGTGGCGGCACTACGGCAAATCGTCGAACATGAATTTACCGGACCGCTCGACCTCGTAATCGACGACGCCTCGCACCTGTATGGTCCCTCCAAGACGAGTTTTGAAACGCTCTTTCCCCTGCTGCGACCGGGCGGACTATATTTGTTCGAAGATTGGTCGTGGGGGCATTGGCCGGAATACCAAAGGGCGGAACATGCGTGGGCGAACGAGAATCCGCCCACCTCGCTCGTATTTGACCTGATCGAGTGTTGTGGTACGCGAAATTCTCCGATCAGGAGTGTCGAAGTTCAACCGGGTTTCGTCATCATCGAACGAAATCACCAAGCTCCGTCCAGCCTCGCCGACTTCACACTCGACAAATTCACATCTCGTCACGCTAAACTGCTTCGACCCCAGCTATGACCGACAATCTCGCCCAACTGATCGCCCTGTACCTGCCGCAGTTTCATCCCGTCGCCGAAAACGACGAGTGGTGGGGGAAGGGCTTCACCGAATGGACCAACGTCGCCAAGTGCAAGCCGTTGTTCCCCGGCCACTATCAACCGCACTTGCCAGCGAATCTCGGTTTTTGCGATCTTCGTGTGGCCGAAACTCGCGAGGCCCAAGCGAGTCTCGCTCGAGAGTACGGCCTTGGCGGTTTTTGCTATTGGCACTATTGGTTTCATGGTCAGCGTTTGCTCGAGCGGCCTTTTCACGAAGTCCTGACGTCGGGTCGGCCTGACTTTCCATTCTGTCTGGCTTGGGCGAATGAAACGTGGTCACGGCGGTGGTTGGGCGAAGAAAAAGAAATTTTGCGACAGCAAACCTACTCCCCCGACGACGACGTTCAACACGCTCGTTGGTGTTTGCAGGCGTTCGCCGACCCGCGCTATATTCGCTTTCAAGGTCGCCCGGTGTTCCTCATTTATCGACCGACCCATTTGCCTGATCCCAAAAGAACCGCCGACATTTTCCGCCGCGAGTGTGAACGAGAGGGCGTTCCCGCTCCGTTCATGTTGGGCATCAATTCCCACCAGGACCTCGACTATCGCACGCTCGGTTTTGACGGGACGGTCGATTTTGAGCCGCAGTTGGGCGTCCTTCCCAACCCAATGGCCGACGGTTTGAAAATCTACGACTACGTTCACGCCCGCAAAGCGATGACCGCCCGAGCCAAGCATCGCGAATATCCCGTTTATCCTTGCGTGTTTGTTTCCTGGGATAATTGTGCGCGGCGGAATGAAAATGGAATCGTGTTTCTGAATTCGTCGCCAGAGAATTTTGAAAACGGTCTGCGAGAAGCGGTCCAGTCGGTCCAAAACCGCCCCGCCGATGACCGCATCGTCTTCGTCAACGCTTGGAACGAATGGGCGGAAGGGAACCACCTTGAACCCGACCAACGTCACGGTCTGGGCTACCTGGAAGCGATCCGGCGGGTGAATTGTCGAGTTCCAGCATCGGTCTAGTTCACTCTTGTCATCTTTACTTTTACATTTTGTGTTTTGACTTTTGCGTTAATTGCACACGCCCCCGCTCCGCTGCGCGTCGCTGCTAACCCTTTGCGTTCATTGTTCAATGCTCACTGTTTCCTCCATCGTAATCGCCGGTTCCCTCGCCCAACGGCCCGGCAATGGCGGTCACGCTTCCGTCTTTCTCCAGTGGTTGCTCGGTTTTAAGCGACTCGGTTGGAAAGTGCTGTTTGTGGATCGGCTTGAACCCGAAATGTGTGTCGATGCGGTGGGCCAACCGGCATCCTTCGCAACGTCGGAAAACGTCCGCTACTTTCGCCAAGTCCTCGAACAGGCTGGGCTGCAAAACGACTACGCATTGCTCTATGACAACGGGCAAGAATGTCTCGGCCGAACTCGCAACGAACTGCTTGCGAAGATCAAAAATTCCGACTTTGTGCTGAATGTGATGGGTTTTCTCACCGACGAAGAACTTCTTTCCGCTGCGAAACGCCGCGTCTTTCTGGACATCGACCCCGGCTTCGGCCAGATGTGGAACGCCCTTGGGAAAGCCAACATTTTCGCGGGCCACGATCAATTTGTCACGATTGGCGAGAACGTCGGCCAGCCCGACTGCTTGGTGCCGACGTGCGGTTTGGAATGGATCACGACGCCGCAGCCGATTGTTCTCGATGAATGGCCCTTCGTTCCGCCGGTCCAGGATTCGCAATTCACCAGTGTCGTCAGTTGGCGCGGACCGTTCGGACCGATTGAGTTTCAGGGCGAAACGTATGGTCTGCGGGTGCATGAGTTTCGCAAATTTGTCGAGTTACCACGGCGGGCTGGCGTTCCTTTTCGTCTGACCATCGACATCCATCCGTCCGAGGTGAAGGACATTGCCCAGCTGCAAGAGAACGGTTGGAAGCTCGAAGACCCGCGCGTGACGGCATCCGATCCCGACACATATCGCAAGTACATTAAAAATTCGGCGGCTGAGTTCATGGTGGCGAAGAATATGTACGTGAAGACGCGGGGGGGCTGGTTCAGCGACCGCAGCTTGTGTTATCTGGCGAGCGGCAGGCCCGTCTTGGCCCAGGACACTGGTTTTAGTGATCGTTATCCGTGCGGTGAAGGACTATTAGCCTTCTCAACATTAGACGAAGCGGCCGCCGGGGTCCAAACGATCCAGCGCGATTATGAACAACATTGTCATGCCGCCCGCCGAATCGCGGAAATGTATTTTGCTTCGGATAGGGTTTTGACGAACCTTGTGAAGAAGCTCGAATTGCAATAGTCGCGGTTAACATTTCCTCTCACTGCAAATCGCATTATGCCACACATCATTGTCAGCGGTGCGATTGCGAACAAACCAGCCAATGGAGGCGAGGCCTGGGTGCGGCTGAGTTGGCTCATTGGTTTTTGGCAAATCGGCTGCGATGTCCATTTCGTCGAACAAATCGACGCGGCGGCCTGTTGCGACGAGCAAGGAAATCGCGTCCCGCCACTCGAATCGCGGAACGTCAGTCATTTCCGACACGTTCTCGAACAGGCGGGTTGGAGCGAGCGAGCATTTCTCGTGGATGAGCAGGGCGAGATTCTCGTCGGGCCGAATAGTAATTTGGGGCCGAATCGTAGTTCGGGGGGGAACGGGAACAACGCATCAGAACCGATCCAAATACCCCTCACCCCGGCCCTCTCCAAAAGGGAGAGGGGAAAAAAAGCGGATAGTAACACTGGCGATTTGAATGCGATTCTCGACCGGGCTGATTTGCTGGTCAACATTAGTGGGCATCTGCATTGCGAGCGGATCTTTTCCCGCCTGCGTCACAAAGCGTACATCGACATTGATCCCGGCTTCACGCAATTTTGGCACGCCGAGGGAAACGCCGGTGCGCGACTCGCTGGTCACGACTTTTTTTTCACCATCGGCGAAAATATCGGAACGGCCGCTTGTCCGATACCGACGACTGGAATTCCCTGGCAAGCGGTTCGGCAACCGGTCGTCATTGACGATTGGCAATTTACGGAAAAGGAAACAGAACGAACGGACGCTATGGAACAAACTCGCCCTCGCTTCACGACGATTGCCAGTTGGCGGGGTGCCTTCGGAGCGGTCGAGTTCGGCGGTCGGCGATATGGTTTGAAGTGTCACGAGTTTCGCAAAGTTCTGGAACTGCCCCGTCGGGTGCCAAATTGCGACTTTGAGATCGCCCTCGACATTCACCCGGCGGACGAGCGGGATCGCAACGCGCTGTTGGAACATGGTTGGAAAATTGTCGATCCCCGCGCGGTCGCGAGCGACGTGATTACGTTTCGCGATTATGTTCAACAATCATCGGCCGAGTTTTCCGTCGCCCAAGGAATTTACGCCGAGACCCAAAGTGGTTGGTTCAGTGACCGGACGGTCCGTTATCTGGCGGCGGGCAAACCCGCACTCGTGCAAGAGACGGGCTTTGGTCGCCATTTGCCGACGGGCGAAGGTTTATTAAGTTTTCGCAATTTGGACGAGGCGACGGCCGGTGCGGCGGAAATCTCCGCTGACTACCCTCGACATTCGCAGGCCGCCCGACGAATTGCGGCGGAGTTTTTCGACGCCCGGGTGGTGCTGCCGAGGTTTTTGTCGGCGTGCGGGGTCGGGGGTGGCGGGGGATGAATGGCCAATGAAAAAGGAGGATAATGGCGACGTAAGTCGATATTTCAAAAATACTTACGGAGACGTGACGCGGGCGGAGTCGGGTGAGTTGGTTTTTTCTTTTGCTGGCTGTCCGGTTGCAGGATGGTTTCCGGATGTACTTGCAGGAAGGAAGTCAAAACGACTCCTAAAAAACACAACTCCCCAGTATTCGTTTCCCGAAAGGAA
>JAYUFG010000377.1:0-4383 GCA_043738845.1 Planctomycetaceae bacterium | reverse complement strand
CAATCGGGTATCCTAAGGAGGGGCACTTTCCTTCGAGAACCGAGCTTTCATCTATGGAACCGATCCTGTGGGTAGGTCTGCTGCTGTTGTTCGGAATCGTCCTCGCGGTCGTCGAGATTTTCGTGCCGTCGGGCGGACTGCTAGGTGTGTTGTGTCTGATGTCGGTCACGGCGGCAATCATCCTGGCCTTTTATATGGGCGGACCGACAACCGGTTTCTCTTTTATGATCGTGGCAGGCGTAGCGTTGCCAGCGGTCATTGGGTTCGGACTGAAAATTTGGCCCAACACGCGAATCGGTCGTCGAATTTTGCTCGACATTCCCGACGGTGACGAAGTTAAGCCGAACGATTTTGGAGTTCGCGAACTGATCGGCAAGATCGGTCGGGCGAAAACGATGATGGTCCTGAGCGGTTCTATCGAGATCGACGGCAAGATCATCGACGCAATCAGCGAGGGAACGGCGATTGAAAAAGGTCAATGGGTCAAAGTGATCGACGTTCGCGGAAATCGGGTCATCGTTCGGCCGACCGACAACAAACTGGACAAAACCTCGCAGGTCGATAATCCGCTGGCTCGTGGCGATGATATTTTGTCCAAAGGAATCGACGAACTCGGACTGGACGACCCGTTAGGTTGACTTGTACAAGCGGCTCGCCGCTTTGGGGATGACTTGTACAAGCGGCGTCTCGCCGCTTTGGAAACGTATTGCACGCGGCGGGACGCCGCGTGTACGAGTTTAGACCGCGTGTACGAAGGGGGCTTAGGTTGACATAGCCGCCGCACCGGGGGAAAATGAGAGCAGCCACAAAACGCCGTTTTAACGGCTACTTTATTCGGAACACCCATGAGCCAATTCGCCCTGTTCGCACAAAACGGCAGTAACACCGGACAGATCATCACCATTGTCGTGATCCTGGTCGCGATTTTGATCGGCATTGTTTTCCTCGCGATCTTCTTTCGCTACTTCAAATTGTGGATTCAATCGGTCACGACCGGGGCGGGAATCGGCATCTTTGACCTGCTCGGCATGACCTTTCGCAAAGTCAATCCGGCTATCATCGTGAAAAGCAAAATCATGGCCGTGCAGGCGGGCATCGGCGACGAGATGGGCATCACGGGAAAAACGCTCGAAGCCCATTATCTCGCTCGCGGAAATGTCCCCTTGGTCATTCGCGCGATCATTGCCGCCAACAAGGCCAAGATCATCGACCTCGATTATAAACTGGCGACGGCCATTGACCTTGCCGGACGCAACGTGTTGGAAGCCGTGCAAACGAGCGTCTATCCCAAGGTCATCGACTGTCCCGCTCGCGGTTCCGCCAAAGACTCTCTCGAAGCGGTCGCGAAGAACGGGATTCAGTTGAAGGTTAAGGCCCGCGTGACGGTCCGTGCAAACTTGAAACAGTTGATCGGCGGTGCGACGGAGGAGACGATTATCGCTCGCGTGGGAGAGGGGATCGTAAGTGCGATTGGTTCGGCGGAGTCGCATCTGGAAGTGCTGGCCAATCCCGACCGCATTTCCAAAACGGTGTTGGCCCGCCGGCTCGATTCGCAAACGGCGTTTGAAATCGTTTCGATCGACATTGCCGACATCGACGTGGGCGAGAATATCGGTGCCCGACTGCAAGCCGACCAAGCCGAGGCGGACATGCGTGTCGCGCGGGCTAACGCCGAAGGACGCCGGGCAATGGCCGTCGCTCAGGAGCAAGAAATGATTGCTCGCATGGAAGAAAGTCGGGCGAAGGTGGTCGAGTCGGAAGTTGAAATTCCGAAGGCCATGTCGGAGGCGTTTCAAAGTGGAACCCTGGGCATTCTCGATTATTACAAGCTGCGAAACATCCAAGCCGATACGGATATGCGGCGGTCGTTCTCCGGCACGACGTCGCCGAGCAAGTAGTTGCGTTTGGAGTTGAGAATTTGGAAAGGTCTGTTTTATGTCGTTACTATTTGCCGATGGAATTGATATCGCGATCATCTTCAAGGTGGTGATGGCGATCCTGGCCCTGGTGACGGTCCTGTTGAATCAATTGATGGGAAAGAAGCCGGGCACGACGCCGGGCGAGCCCAAACCCAATTCTTCGGACAGTTTTGAAACGGAGGAAACGATGCCTACCCCAGGATCTGCTGGCAACGAAGTTCAAGAGTTTCTCCGTCGGATTGCGAATCAAAAGGCGGGCAAGCCGACTCCGTCGGGTCGGGTCGCACCCCCCCCGTTGCCGCCGCCAATGCCTCTTCCCGCCTCTGCTCCCCCAGCCCGCCGAGTGGCTAAGCAGCCGCAGCGGCCCGCCCGCCCGCCGAGCATTGCCCCGCGCGGTTCGGTGATGGACGCTTTGCCGGTTGCGCCGGAGGAGTCGGTAGCCGATCATGTTCGCCGTCAGATGAACACGAGTTCGTTTGAGACGCGGGCGGAAAGTCTAGGAGTTAAAGTCGAGCAGGCCGATTCGCAAATGGAAGCCCATTTGAAATCGGCGTTCGATCACAAAGTTGGCACGTTGGCCGGTCGTCAGATATCCGCGAGTGACAGCGAAACCTCGACAACGAGTGCTGCGGGCATTGCGGCCGAGGCGGCCAGTCCAGGTGCCGCCTTGGTCAATCTTCTGATGGACCCAGCCAATCGCCGCAACGTGATGATCTTGAACGAGATATTGCCGCGACCGGAACACAATTGGTAGGGCGAAATGCTATTGTGTCCGCTCGATTCAGCTGCTCGTCAGTTTTTAAGTTCCGTTCGTGAGCACCTGCGAAACGCGAGGGCATAGATGACGGACGACCGGACATTCCTGGCACAACGCGCCTGTTCGGCCAAGCGCGGCATTGCGATCCTGGCAGCTATCTATTCGCATCTCTAAACTTTAGAATCATGCCGGAATCCAAACTACGTGTTCCGCTCTCTTTAAGAAACGATCTATGAAAATGCCTTACTTCATCGCGTTGGTTGTCGTTATCGTTGGGCTTCTCCTTGTTCCTTTATATTTCGCCAAGCGAAGCCTTGATGAACGGATGTTGCACGTGCAATCCGGTTCGATGATGAGGCAGGTTCTGATGGAAGTAGTTACATACTCCGATCAGCATGATCGTCGTTGGCCCAAAAATATGGATGAACTGGCCAGAATCTTCAAGGACCCGATTGGCGTTAAGAATTTGAAGAACCCGGCCACGGGGGACACACCGGGTTATGAGTATGTCGCTCCGTTCAGTCCCGTTCGCAACCCGGCCCATACGGTGGTGATGATTCAGTTACGCGATGGCAAGCGTGATCTCTCGCTTGCGGTTGGTTTCGCCGATACGCGGGTCGATGAATATGATCCGGCGACGGATGTGATCCCCGAGCCACAGGGACCAGTGCCACCGAACGAAAATGCCGCTGCTCCCGTCGCTCGCTCGGATGAGTCGCTGATACAGGGAACGTGGCACATTACAAAATGTCACAGGGAAGGAAGCGACTTCAATCCCAAAGTCGGGCACGACGTGACGTTTAACAATCGCGATTTTTCAGGACTGCTGGGAGAGAGCAATATCGAGGAAGGGGGCGTGTTCAACCTTGTGTCCGGCAAGAAACCGAAAGAAATTCAACTTTTCTGTATGCACTTGGAAAAAGGTGCCACGGTGACTGCGTTGAAGGGCTATTATTCCATCGACGCCGACAAGCTGGTACTCCGAATTTCAATCCGCCCATCTCCCAGCCCGGCACCTGAAAATCTCTCCGACTCGCAACCCGACGACGGCTGGGAAGTCCTCACGCTCGAAAGAAAAAAGGACTGACCGTTCACTGCATTGGTCACTTCCTCTTTCTCTTTGCCTTTCTCCCTTCCCCTCCGTGTCCTCTGTGACTCCGTGGTGAGTTTTCTTCGTCCACGACGCTGGCGACGTTACCTTCTCAGCCGCTGTCGTAATTGATCGATCACGACGGCCACGATGATGATCGTGCCGAGGGCGATGTCCTGATAGGAATTCTTCAAGCCGAGTTGCGTGCAGCCGCTGCTGATCGTGCGAATGATTAAGGTTCCGGCAAGCGTGCCGAGAATCGAACCTCGTCCGCCGTTGAGACTGGCACCTCCGATGACGACCGCCGCAATGATGCTTAGCTCCAATCCCCGGCCCGCCGTCGGATCGCCCTGGCTCAATTTTCCAAAATTATAAATGCCCGCCACACCCGCGAAAAAACCGCACAAGGTATAGACGGCAATTCGCGTGGGAGAGATTCGAATGCCACACAGTCGGGCGGTTGCTTCATTTGACCCTAGTGCGAAGACATGCCGCCCAAACACGGTATAACGCAGAACGGCGGCCGTGATTACGGAAAGGATTAACGCGATCCACACTCCGCCCGACAACAAAAGCCAACTTGGTTTCGGCGAGGGACTCACAAAATCGTTGAACCA
>JAYUFG010000376.1:0-1630 GCA_043738845.1 Planctomycetaceae bacterium | reverse complement strand
GACCGCCATCGGCATGTCATGGTTCTTGGCAAAACGGGAATGGGCAAATCTGCTTTGCTCCATAATTTAATCGTGTCGGACATTCGCGCCGGGCGGGGTGTCATTCTCCTCGATCCGCACGGCGATTTGGCGGACGCCGTCCTCACTTGCATTCCCACGCACCGCACCAACGACGTGATCGTGTTTGATGCGGCTGACCAACAGCATCCGATTGGTTTCAATCTGCTCGACGACCGCCGACCCGAACAGCGTTCACTTATCGCGTCGGGCATCGTAACTTCGTTCCATAAACTGTGGGGCGATTCGTGGGGGCCGAGATTGGAGTACCTGTTGCGAAATAGCGTACTAGCACTCGTCGGCCAGCCGGGGACGACGCTCATTTCCGTCACGCGACTCTTAACAGACACCGCCTATCGCAAGTTGATGGTCGGCCGGTGCAGCGACCCGCTGGTCCGCAATTTCTGGCAGAACGAATTCGCCCATTGGAAACCGCATCTCCAAGTCGAAGCGACCGGTCCCGTCCTCAACAAGGTCGGTGCCTACCTCAGTAGTCCTCTCCTGCGGGCAATCGTCGGACAACCCCGCGACGCACTCCAGCTACGCCGCTTGATGGACACCGGAAAAGTTCTGATCGTGAACTTGAGCAAGGGACGGATGGGCGAAGATGCGTCGGCACTGCTTGGCATGTTGCTGGTGACCGGCGTGCAACTCGCGGCCATGAGTCGCGCCGATGTGCCCGAGGCGGAACGCCGCGACTGTCATTTGTATGTGGATGAGTTTCAGAACTTCGCCACTTCGTCATTTGCGACGATTCTCTCCGAAGCCCGCAAATTCCGGCTTGCGCTCACCGTCAGCAATCAATATCTGGAACAGCTCGATGAATCTTTGCAGGCCGCCGTGTTCGGCAACGTCGGCAGTTTGCTGACATTTCAAGTTGGCAGTCGGGACGCGGAGGAATTGGCGGGGCAAATGGGGGGCGACGTCACGCCCGCCGATCTCATGGCACTCCCGAAGTACACCGCGTATATGCGGCTGTTGATCGACGGAATGCCGTCGCGACCTTTCTCCTTGGAAACGCTCCCACCCCCGCCGCCGCTTCGTGACCCGCAGCGAGTCGAGTTGCTTCACCGCTTGTCACGGCAGCGATATGCGCAGCCAGCAGCCCGCGTCAACCAAGCGATTGAACGTGAATTCGCCACCGGCATGAAAACCTGATCGGGCGTGCTACACTTTCCGCCGTGGGAAAACGTGTTTCATCACCATCGGTTGAAGCCGATCCCCTTGCGGAACTGGCCGGGGAAATTCAACGGGCCGAGGCGGAACTGGAAATACTCCGTGACGTGGCCGAGGAGATTCGCGATCTCTTGTCTCACGCCGAGTGCAATCCCCGTTCTCCGACGCAACCGCCATTTCAATTGGTGAGCATGGCTCTCGATCCGTGTGCTGCGGATTTTGGCGCGCGACTCAATCGCACCCGACCGGAAGACTTGCCCGAAGAACTACGACATGGTCACAAGACTTTCTCCCTGGTGCCGACCGACAACACCATGAAAGCCAACGACAAGCCCGCTCCGTTGGAACCATCCCCAGCGACGGACAGCCAGCAGCTTCTCTTCTGACACATTCCCGA
>JAYUFG010000375.1:0-11644 GCA_043738845.1 Planctomycetaceae bacterium | reverse complement strand
CATTTTTTCCGAACGCGACGCCGTCCGCGTGATGGCTTCCGGCGGCCCCTGGGAAGCACCCATCGAACAATTCATGGTCCCGAATCCGCCGACGGTTCGCCCGACCGATTCGGTCGCCGTCGCGATTCGCAAACTTTCCTTCAGCGGTCAGCGGCGATTGCCGATTGTCGATGGCCGGAGCCACCCACTCGGGATCGTGAAACTCTCGCGGATTGTCCATTACCTTGTCGAACATGTCTCCAAAGCCGTGTACACGCTGCCCCCCAAGCCCCACCTCTTGACCCAAGAACGCGAAGGAGCGTGAAGAAACCCCGCTCCCCTTGTTCTGTGCTCACTGTTCCTTGTTCATCGTTTTGCATTTTGCCTTTCAACTTTTCCCCACCCGCCCCATGCCCACATCCACTCAGGACGACTCTACCGCTCACCACTCCAAGCCACTGATCGAACTCGACGAAGCGACCGTTCGGTTTTGCGGCGACTCGGGCGATGGAATGCAATTGGCCGGGTCGCAATTGACAAGCACGTCGGCCTTGGCTGGCAACGATGTCGCCACGTTTCCCGACTTTCCCGCCGAGATTCGCGCCCCGCGAGGGACTCGCGCGGGCGTGAGCGGATTTCAAATTCACTTTGCGTCGAAGGATATTTTCACGCCGGGCGATCAAGTCGATGCCCTCGTGGCGATGAATCCGGCCGCCCTGGTCACGAACATCACCGACCTTCGTCGGGGCGGAATTCTCATCGTCAATAAAGACGAGTTCGACGAAAAGGGGCTTCATCAGGCGGGCTACAAAACAAATCCGCTCGATGATGGGAGTTTGATTGACTCGTTTCGTTTGATTCCCGTCGAGATGACCAAGCTCACGCGATTGGCCGTCGAGGAGTGTGGTCTGGGCGTTAAAGAGAGCGACCGCTGCCGAAATTTTTACGCGATGGGTTTGGTCTTTTGGCTCTACGACCGTTCGCTCGAACCGACGATGCGTTACATTGACGAAAAGTTCGGCAAGAAGCCGCAGGTCGCCGAGGCGAACCGACGTGCGCTCAACTCTGGTTATCATTATGGCGAAACGACCGAGGCCTTCGACGGACATTACTCCGTTCACAAGGCCCAACTTCCGCCGGGTAGTTATCGCCATATCACCGGCAATCAATCGCTCGCCTGGGGTTTGTTGGCCGCCGCCAAACGGAGCAAGCTCGATCTCTATTACGGCTCCTATCCGATTACGCCCGCCAGCGACATTCTGCACGAGTTGACACGGCTGAAAAACTTTGGCGTGAGAACCTTTCAGGCCGAGGACGAAATCGCCGCGATCACGAGCGTGATTGGCGCATCATTCGCGGGCACGATGGCCGTAACCGGCTCGAGCGGCCCCGGCATCGCGCTCAAGCAAGAGGGGATCGGCTTGGCCGTGATGATGGAGCTTCCGTTGCTCGTGATTAACGTGCAGCGGGGCGGTCCCAGCACCGGCTTGCCAACGAAGACCGAGCAGGCCGACCTGTTGCAGGCAATTTTTGGCCGCAATGGCGAGTGTCCACTGCCGGTCCTCGCGCCGCAAAGCCCATCCGATTGTTTTGAAATCGCGCAAGAGGCGTGGCAAATTGCGGTGAATTATATGACGCCCGTTATGATTTTGAGCGACGGATATTTGGCGAACGGTTCGGAACCGTGGCGGATCGTCAATGTGGATGAACTTTCGCCGATTTCCATCACGCATCCTGGTCCGCTGCACAATGGCGACGAATTTATGCCTTACTCGCGGAATGAACGGCTCGCGCGGCCCTGGGCAATTCCCGGCACGGTCGGTCTGGAACACCGAATCGGCGGTTTAGAAAAACAAGACATCACGGGCAATGTCAATTACGAACCGGAGAACCATCAGCACATGGTTCAAACGCGAGCGGCCAAAGTCGCTGGCGTCGCGCGGGACATTCCGCTGCAAACGGTCGAAGGCCCGACAAAAGGTAAACTGCTCGTGCTATCTTGGGGCGGAACTTTCGGGGCGTGCGCCACAGCGGTGCGCGAATGTCAGCGGGAAGGGATTTCGGTCGCCCACACGCATCTGCGATATCTCAATCCGTTTCCGAAAAACCTGGGTGGGATTCTTCGCAACTATGAAAAAGTGCTGATCCCCGAACTGAACCTCGGCCAACTGCGGATGTTGATTCGTTCCGAGTTTTTGGTCGATGCCAGCGGTCTCAACAAAGTAATGGGCAAGCCGTTCACGGTGCAGGACGTCCACGCCAAAATCAGCGAGCTGACAAAGTGACTCGCTGCCCTCAATGCTGGCGAAGATGTTACAAAAACAGGCACTCAACGTATTCGGTCAAGTAGTAGACCGTCAGGGCACCGACGGCGATAAGGAAGCCGACGAAGGACGCAAGACCAATCTGTTGAGACGCTTGCAACCATCGGCGATACGATTCCTGTTGGAACATTTTTGCTCGATAGCCCATCACTCCGACGATGAACATGACGATTGCGGCGGCCACGGAGAAGGACAGAAATCCCAGCAGGGCGTAGTCTAAAATCTCGCGGCCCGACCGCCGCGCACCGCCGCCGATTCCGCAACTGATCGCAACGGCCGTCATGAATAAGAGGAGCGACCTCAGTGAGTATTGCCACCGACCGCGCTGCAGCTGTCGTCTTGGCCAACGGGGTTGTTTCGGTTCCATATCGTTGTCAACCACTTATGTCGTGAAACACTTCATCAATTGTGATCCATCAACCGGTAAACCACCACGGCACCCAGCGCGATACATAGGCCAATTGCGGAAACAATGCCCATCCGTTCCGAAAACCGCAGCAGCCTTTGATATCTCTCAGTTGCTTGATTTCCGGACGCGATCCCAAACGCATTGACAATGGCCATGAACCCCCATGCCAAGAACGAAAACAAAAAGAATCCCAGCAACGATCCGTACAAAATATAATCACCCGACCGATGGGCACCGCTGGCAATTCCAAACGCGACGCCGACTGCGGTCGTGAAGGCAAACATGGATTTTAGCGAAAACTGCCACGGACGGGAACGAGTCGGCCGCTTGACCACTGGCTCGATGGGCAGCGGTGGAGGTAAGACCGGCTCGCCGGTTGTGATTTCCTTCGTTGCAATTTCTTGGTTGCGTTTTTTCCAGGCGATCCACAATATGACAATCAGAACGGCGATTCCGAACATCTCGCCCTTGCAGAGTGCGATTACGTCTAAAAACAGAATTGCGGCCGCGCCTAATATCTCACCCAACGTCAAGAACGCCGCGAGCATTCCCAGGACGATGAACCGCAGATACCCCCAGCCCGACAAGGTCTCCAGATCGAGTTGCCGATTGAGGCCGATGATCCAGCGTAGCGGGAAATATCCGACGACCATCCACCACGCGACCGCGACAATACATCCGCTACTTCCCCAATTTCCAAACACGCCGACATTTGCCGCCGCGCCAACCGCAGTCAACGTGGTGAACCGGAACAGCCCACGCAGCGAGAACTGCCACGGTTGAAGTTGGGTCGAGTACGCCATTTTTTTTGGCAGGGGCCAAGTAGAATCTAAGGGATAGCGCAGCAATGGCTGTCGCATTGTCGCGAACAGAGGCAATTGCTGCGCCAGCCCCAATGTTCCGATGATCAGCGAACGGAATCGAACGTTATTCTCCGGCGTCGGGTGTGAGAATCCCCAATTTCCACGGGATATCGCCGTAAGGTTTCCCTTTGCGATCAGTGTCAGCGACACCTTGATATAAAAACCGCAGGTCGGACGGATCAGCCTCCATTTTTTCATCCACACCGGGCCGCAGTAGTTCGCCGTGGCTGATGGAATCGCTCCATGCACCATCGGTACTCCGAACATTGTTACCTTCGGTAAACCGAACATTGTGCTTATCGGCAAATGTTTTTTCTCGCGTTCCAGCCAGAGAGGTCCACTCGCCATCCAGTCGGTCGGCCAAGTACGCCTTGTAGTAGCGGCGTCCTTCTTCGCCGACCGCCTCGATCAGCGTCAAGTATTTGTTAACGCCCGTCAGTTTGTACGTGTGGCTCGCTTCAAAAATATCGCCTTGCAAGACCACTCGGGGCGGGTCAAAGCCGCGCGGAAAGTCGGCGAGCTTGGTCTCGGACCGCCACATTCGCCCATCGTTCGACGTGAAAAACAGATAAGCTCTCTCCGCATCACAAATGACCCAAAAGTCGATCCAGCCTTTGATATTGTCGGGCTGCTCGGCGAACAGGAGTTCGGGCTTGCTCCACGAGGCGGGATCGTCCAGTTTGTCACTCGTGGAAAATGCTGGTTGCAAAGCGGGTTTTCGCGCGGCATCGTTGACCTGATAGATCAAATACCATTTCTTGTGCGGCGTGAAATAGAAGACTTGCGGGGCACAGAAGTATCCGTCGCTCAGTTTCATGACCTGGCGCGGTGCGGCCTCGGCCTCTTTCCAATCCGTAAAGTTCAGATATTCGATTTGGTGCGTCCGCTTTTCGCTGCGAATCGTGGCAAAAATATGCCAACGCTTATCGAACCATACGACCGACGGATCCTTAATCGAACGACAAGGATCGTCGGGACGGGCGGCCGAGGAGATCAAAGGGGGCGTCGATTTCCAACGAAATTTTCCGGCCAGGACATCTTCAATCGCCTGTTTCTTTTTGGCGGACGCACCGACTTCATCGGCGGAGCGTGCGGAACTTGTGCAACAGCCACCGATGAGCAAGGCTAGAATCGCAATCTTAGAATAAATTGGCATGAGAGTTCTCCAGTGAGAAAAGTTCGGTTTCACAAATTTGCGACCGGAGACGACGCAGACCTAAACACCAATTCTTTTTCTTTAGCTTCGACAGTATGACGCGACAATGTTGACAAAGCAATTCAGGCGGATGAGAATGGCCAGGGCTTCTGCGGCATTTCAGCGTGTAAATGCCGACTTCCCGATACTTGTCGTACAAAAATCTAAGGGTCCATCATGCTCGGTCTGTTAATTGGTGCGGCAATTTTGGGAGCCATTATTTCCGTCATGGAGCAAGGGGAATTCCCAGGCTGGGGTTCGATGATTATTTGCGTGCTGGCTGGAACGATCCCCGCCATCGTCATCAATATGTTATTGCCGCCAGGACTGTTCTTCATCGGTTTGGCGGTCGGTGCATTGTGTGCGGGCTTGGCGATCTCGGCAATGGTGGGCATGAGTGTTAAACGCTCGATCATTGCGGCCTCAATTTGGTTTGCGGCCGAAATGGTATTGACGTTAATCTTCATGTCGATGAGCAAATAGCAGTACACACGGCCAACGCGTAAATCACCCCACTAGCAACACGTTAATCTGAAGAAGTCTCGTTACATCGACGGGGATGTTCGTTCGCATCGAACGTGAGCGATCATTCTTAACGTCCTCCAAAGGAACATCATGTCAAAACCTCGTGTCGCGTTACTCGGTTTGGGAATCATGGGAACGGGCATTGCCCATCGATTGCTCGCAGCCGGTTTTCCCTTAACCGTTTACAATCGTTCGCCGGAAAAAGTCGCCCCGCTTGCAGCCGCCGGGGCAAAGGTTGCCGCGACTCCGAAGGAAGCCGCCTCTCAGGCCGATGTCGTTCAAGCAATGGTCGCCGACAACGACGCCTCTCGGGCCGTTTGGTTCGGTGAATCGGGCGCGCTCCAGGGTGCGGCCAAGGGAACCGTCCTGATCGAGTCAAGTACCCTCACCGTCGATTGGATTCGCGAACTGGCGGCGGCCGCGACAGCGGTCGGTTGTCACCTGCTTGATGCTCCCGTGACGGGGAGCAAAGTTCAAGCCGCGTCGGGCGAGATGAATTTTCTCGTCGGTGGTGATGCGGCCGCTTTGGAAAAAGCTCGGCCTGCGCTCGAGGTTCTTTGCAAAAAGATATTTCATCTCGGTCCCACGGGCAGTGGCGCGATCATGAAGCTGATCAATAATTTCAATTCGGCCACGCAGGCGGCGGCCTTGGCCGAAGGTTTGACCTTGATCGAACGGAGCGGGCTGAATGTCGAGCAGGCGTTGAGCGTCATTACCGATGGTGCGCCGGGAAGCCCATTGGTTAAGACGTTGGCTCCGCGAATGGCGGCGCGGGAATATGAGCCGAACTTTTTCGCCCGGCTGATGGCCAAAGACATGCGGTACGCGATTGGCGAGGGGCGGCGATGCGGTGTGAATTTGAGCATGGCGGAAGCGACGTTAAAACTCTTCGAGAACGCCATTGCGGCCGGGCTGGGGGAGTGTGATTTCTCGGTGATTATCGAGCCTTTAAGGGCGAAAGAAGCAAAATAATCCGAGAATCCACCGATTTTTCGCAAAGTGGACACGACCCAACGACAAAGGTCTTGCCAAATCGGGAGTTTTTACCGAACATAGATTGTAGGGAGAGGCTCTGTCTCGCTTTGACCCGGGAGGGAACGCCCGGCGTTGATCCACAACTCATCAAATCCACACGAAAGTTTCGCAATGCGAGCCTCAAATGCGCGCGGTTTTACGTTGATTGAATTGCTGGTGGTGATCGCAATCATCGGCCTCTTGATTGCTCTGTTGTTGCCCGCGTTGGCGGCGGTGCGAGAATCGTCACGTCGCGCAACCTGCGGGAGTAATTTGCACCAAATTGGAGTTGCAACAAAAACGTATCACGATGCGAACCAGAGATACCCCGTCGGCGCGTACTGGGGTGGCGGAACCTTTCGCGGCAAGACGAACATTCTGCGTGGCACGTTTATGATGCAGATTCTGCCCCAGATGGGCGATGGCGTCTTGTTCCACCAGTACGATTTTTCCAAAGACACCGATGGCCAAACACGATCCGGCACGAACATTTTACTCGGGTCGATCCAACAGCCGAGCTACGTTTGTCCTTCGGATGATAATGGCGAACTATTAAATGGTCGGGCGATTGCCAACTATGCCGCTTCCAATGGACCGACGGGCAAGATCGACAACAGTTCCTGCTCCTGTCCCAACAATTGGAACCAATATCAATTGTCGCCCTACGATAACAAATTGGATTTTGCTGGACCATTCACACGACTCGGCGGTTGGGTCGATGTGAAGGAAACCAAAATTAAGGACGGCCTGTCGAAGACGATCTTCATCGGGGAGGTTCGCGTCGGTTGCTCGAATCATATCAACCAAGGTTGGGCTTGGTCGAACGACGGCCAAGGTTTCGTCGGAACGATCATGCCCATCAACTACGACACTTGCAATCCCAACGATCCAAGCAAATGCCATCAACCTTGCAATTGGAATGCGGAACTTGGGTTCCGATCACGTCACGCGGGGGGTGCCCAATTTGTATTTGGTGACGGTGCGGTCCATTTCCTCGACGAGGGCATCGATCATTGGACCTATCAATATCTCGGTGCAAAGAATAAGGCGGGCCACGAAGTTGCTGTCCCGGACTGATTCCTTTCGTTCTCCTTGCTTAAATCGTTGCAAAATTATCGTCTCACGTTCGTTCCGTTTTTTCTGTGCCTCCTGGGGAAGCCGCCGTGCAAAAAATTCATTGGGTTCTCGTTGCTTGCGTTGCGATGGTTTTCAGCGGTTGTGGTCACTCCGGGCCGAAGTTGATACCCGTCTCAGGCAAGGTAATTAAAGCGGGCAAAGGCGTCGCGGGAGCAGGTGTCCTGTTTACACCCGACAGCGGACGACCGGCCGAGGCGATTACGGAAGCCGACGGAAGTTTCGTGCTGCGAACGCTCGTGCCTGGCGATGGTGCTTTGCCGGGAATGCACAAAGTCACGGTCCATCTCAAGAAAATGGCGACCGTGGCGGCCAATGCCGACGGGCTGGAGTCGGGCTTCGTGGACATGTCGATCGAAGCGAATCAGCCCAAAGAACAATGGATTGTGCCAGAGAAGTATTCCGAACTCAACTCGACTGATCTCAAAGTCGAAGTCAAACCGGACATGCAGCCGGTCACGCTCGATGTGACGAAGCCGTAAGGCAGGATCGACCGTGGAAATACCGACGAAGTCGGCATTCAGTTCTTTGCCCCGTGACCGTCTTCTTGGTTGAGATAACGGCGCAGGTAGCGGGCCCGTTCAATGTTTCGATCCGCCGATTCTAGTTCGGCACCGCGCAGCTTTTGCAGATGCGCGGGCTGCGTTTCCACCAAGAGCCGATTCAGGTCGGGAATTCGCAAATCGTCGATGAAGCCCAAATTCACGCCCAAACGCAACTTCGACAACAGGTGCATCGTCTCTTCCGAACTGATCGTTTGAGCATTCCGCAAAATTCCATAGGCCCGGCTGATTTGGTCGTGGATGTTCTGGCGACCTTCGCGAATGAGAAACTCGCGGGCCTTCCGTTCATAGTCGATGACGACAGGGATAACGTCGCCGACCTGCTCAACCAATTCCAGTTCCGTCCGGCCAAGCGTGACCTGATTGCTGATTTGATAAAAATCGCCCATCGCCTGTGATCCTTCGCCATACATGCCTCGTACGGCAAGGCTAATTTTTTGTAGCGAGCGAAAGACCTTATCGATTTGCCGCGTCAACACGAGGGCTGGCAGGTGCATCATCACGCTCACACGAATGCCCGTCCCGACATTGGTCGGACAGGCGGTCAGATATCCCAATCGGGGGTGAAAGGCGTAGGTGACTTTTTCCTCGATGAGGTCATCGAGGTGGTTGATTTGTTCCCAGGCGGAATGCAGGTCAAGCCCGCTGTGCATGACTTGAATGCGCAGATGATCTTCCTCATTGATCATCAGACTGACCTGTTCTTGCGAATCGATGGCGACCGCCCTGGTTCCGTCGCTGTCGGCCAATTCGCGGCTGATAAGCTGACGTTCGACGAGAAATTGCCGATCCAGCCCGCCCAACTCATTAACGCGCAGGTAGAGCGTTTCGCCCTCAGCCTGCAACGAGCCGATTTTATCGCGTAGGTGTTTTTCGATCTCGGTGCGGTCGTTTTGACTCGCTTTGCTAATGAAGGGGAACTCGGCCAGATTCCGCGCGAGCCGAATCCGGCTGCTCATCACGATGTCGGAGTCGGGGCCAGAGCCACGCAGCCATTCGCCAATTTTTCCCGTCAGGTCGTTGAGTTGCACGTGAATATCGCTCTTACGTCGCTCGAGCGACGGTGAAAAAATTCGATCTAATGATGGCGTAGCAAGGACTGCGACTACTTCTCTTCGTGAGACTCTTCAATGTGGCGAATCTGATCCCGAATCTCTTTGGCCTTTTCGTAATCTTCGCGAACGATTGCTTCTTTCATGTCACGACGCAGACGGATCAGTTCGGTGTGTCGTTGGGTACCAGCAGCGTAACGCTTGGGTCGTTTGCCCGTGTGTTCGTTGACGCCGTGGATGTTCACGATCAGCGGTTCAAGCTGTTTCTCAAAACAAATATAGTCGTGAGAACAGCCAAGTCGCCCCTGATTTCTGAATTCAAAAAAGGCGAGGCCACAAACGGGACAGGTCTGTTGGTCCAATTCGGCCAGTTCCTCCGCCGTTTGGCCCAACGCCATTTGGGCCTTCATCGCCCCGGCCAAGGTTGGCTCTGCCGGTGCTTCGGCTTCCGACTGGGTCAGGTATTGTCGGGCATGATCGGCGCACAGGTGAACTTCCTGCGTTTTTCCGCCGGTCAACTCGGTAATATGGACCGTGGCCGATTGATCGCAATGTTGACATTTCATGGGACCGTCCAGCCGTTACGTATTTTGGCGTCCTTCAGGACGATGATGTTTCCGTCGACGAGACGATGATTCCGGTGAACCTGAGTCTCGATTATAAGCTCTACTTTCCTCTGGGATTCTAGCAGTGGAGCGGTCAATGTCAAGGTAATCCAACGTAGTTTGAATCGACGTAAGGGGTTGTGGCGTAAATGGATCGGCGAAGTGGGAAGACACTTGTTGTGACCCGTTCGGGCGGTTGGTAAGCTACAACCACCGCTAGTTTTTCGGATTCTACCTCCGCCTTATGGTTTGCTCATCAAAACCACGAACGATAATCCAATGGCCCCCCAACACTTCCCCAATTTCGAGACGTTTTCCCAATTGGCGAAGTCGGGCCGCTGGGTGCCGGTCGCGCGACGCCTCGTCAGTGATTCGCTGACGCCTGTTTCGGCCTTTCATCGGCTCGACGGGGGAAGTTCCGCCTGTTTAATGGAAAGTGTGATCGGTGGCGAAAAGGTCGGTCGCTATAGTTTCCTCACGGCCGATCCTTATCTCCAATTGGAGGCACGCGGCAATCGCGTCACGATTGTTTCCGCAGAGGGTCGCCACGAGTTCGATTCGCCCGACCCGATTGACGAACTCAAAAAAAGAGTTCAAGCGGTGCAGGTCGTGTCGCTGCCGGAACTTCCGCCATTTGTTGGTGGAGCAATTGGATATGCGGGTTACGACGTTGTCCGCTATACCGAAAATCTGCCGAATCCTCCGTCAGATGATCGCAAGTTGCCCGATATGGCGTTTGCGTTTTACGATCACATGGTAGTGTTCGATCATGTGACGAAAACGATCGACGTGATTGCGATGGCACACGTTGAAGAAACAAACGGCGATCATCAAGCCGCTTACGCCGATGCCCAACGCCGCGTCGATGAATTGGTCACGCGACTTTCTCAACCCGACGACCGCTTAAAACTGGAGGACATTCGCACGATCGGTGATCCGACGCTCGAGTTCAAGGCGAATTTTACGCAAGGAGAGTTTGAAGCGGCCGTCCGAAAATGCGTCGAGTACATTAAGGCGGGCGACATTTTTCAGGTCGTGATTAGCCAGCGACTGGAACTGCCGATTCAATCCCACCCGTTTGAAATCTATCGAACCCTCCGCGTGGTGAACCCCAGTCCGTTCATGTTTTATCTGCGGAGTCCGAGTGTGACGTTGGTCGGAAGCTCGCCAGAGATCATGGTCCGCGTGATGAATGGCAAAGTTACCGTTCGCCCGTTGGCGGGAACACGCCGCCGCGGTCGCACCGAGGAAGAGGACAATCAACTCGCTGACGAACTCTTAGCCGACCCGAAAGAACGGGCGGAACATGTGATGCTCGTCGATTTGGGCCGCAATGATGTCGGCCGCGTTGCCCAGTATCGAACGGTCGAACTTTCCGATGTTATGGTCATCGAGCGCTATAGTCACGTCATGCACATCACGTCTAACGTGACGGGACAACTGGCACCGGGCAAGGATTGTTTCGACGCCCTGCGGGCTTGTTTGCCCGCAGGAACCGTCTCTGGCGCACCGAAAGTTCGGGCAATGGAGATCATCGACGAGATCGAGCCGCATCGTCGTGGCCCTTATGCAGGAGCAGTGGGCT
Source organism: Planctomycetaceae bacterium (assembly GCA_043738845.1). GTDB lineage: Bacteria > Planctomycetota > Planctomycetia > Pirellulales > DASRSE01 > DASRSE01. Next base: position 396 of record JAYUFG010000375.1, on the reverse strand, counting down.
ACATCGACTTCAGCGGCAATATGGACACCTGCATCGCGCTCCGCACGCTCGTCGTTAAGGACGGCATGGCCTATGTGCAAGCCGGAGCGGGCATCGTTGCCGAGAGCGACCCAACCAGCGAGTATCAAGAAACGCTCAGCAAAGCTCGCGGCCTGCTCAAAGCGATTGAAATCACCGAGCGGCGATTTCACGCGACGTCGTGAAAGAACGCCTTTTTGCCGAGTGTTAGGCAACACGGTGAAACTTTAAGACCTATGGTTTCACTTCGCCCTCTTGCAAAGTGACATTGTTCTGTTTGGCAAGATAACCTTGATGTTGCGTGACCTCGAAGAACAGATCAGCCCGTTTGCCCGTCGCGACGGTGGTGGTGAACTCGACCGTTTGATAGTCGAACAG
>JAYUFG010000374.1:0-11681 GCA_043738845.1 Planctomycetaceae bacterium | reverse complement strand
CGTAACCTTCGCCAAAGTCAACCTAACTCCACAAGCTAAGAACCTAAAGGTTTCGCCTGAAGGCGAGGGTTTTAGACCCATCGTGGAGACAATAATATATTTCTCATCCGTCCCTGTTCATCGTTTCCTAAAATGGCTCAATTTTACCCGCGGCAATTCGACTAAACTGTCCCCGTGAACGAGAAGCCGTTGGTGGTGATACCGGAACCTGAGCCGCTGCCGTCGCCATATCTGCCGGAACGATCCGAACGACTTCGTGCAAACTGGCAAAGCCCGCATCGACGGTCGCCGGGTTGTTCGTTACGACGGTGAGCGACTTGAACAGTTGCCCCAGCCGCCTCGTTCATCGTAACATGCTGCACATGCGTCTGCGAATCGTAACCCGTTATGACCGTCATCATCAAAGTTGCGTATTCGTAAGAATTCAAATTCAACGTGCCGATTGACTCGGTAAACTCCAGACTAATTCAAGGTGTTAAAATCCCAGTAGGGTGGCCAAAAAGATCGCGTTTGTTTCTGAAATAATCTGACGATCACTCGGAGTCTAACGATTGTGCGGGCGTCGCCGGGCATTGTTCACGGTAAGGTGCGGCGTCGGTCGAAAAAGAGTGTACGAGATTCCACGCGTTTCGCGACGACCTGCCATTTAATCCCACTCTTGCACCATGCTTGCCGCGTCGGTTGAACACGATCATCACATCGCCGCCGTGGCACTGGAGTATTGGGAGCAATCGCGGCGGCCACTACTCAGCTTGTTGTTCGTCCTCCCTTTGCTCGTCGCGTACGAGTGGGGCGTGCTGTGGCTTGGTCCGCAGGCCGTTCGCAACGGGGCCGATGTTTGGCTGCGGCAGTTCTTAGAAGGGCTTGGCTTTGCAGAAAAAGTGCAATACTTTTTGTTGCCCGTCGCGACCGTCGGCCTGTTGCTCGGTTGGCATCATTTGACGCATCGACCGTGGAATGTGTCGTATCGTTTTCTGGCCTGGATGGGTTTTGAGAGTGTCGTGCTGGCAATGTTTTTGATTGGGGCGGCTCATTCGCAACACGCCGTGATGAAACAGTTCGGCTGGCAGATTCCTAGTGCGACCGTCGAGTCGGCCGTCCCCGCCTCGGTCGCCGGAGAAATGAAACCTCTGCTCGGACGGATGGTCGGATTTTTCGGGGCGGGAATTTACGAAGAGGTCTTGTTCCGCTTGATCGTGTTGGCTGCGCTGTGGGCCATGTTTCGTGGCTGGTTCGGCAGTACGAAAGCGGCCGCCATGTTGGCAATCACCCTCAGCAGTGTGATCTTCTCCGGCGCACATTACATAGGCCCGCATGGACAGGACTTCGCCGTCTATTCTTTTCTGTTCCGCTGTTTAGCAGGAAGTTTTTTCGCCGTACTGTTCGTGTTGCGAGGTTTCGGCGTAGCAGCCGGAACGCACGCTGGCTACGACATCATGGTCGGACTAATGTACTCCGGTGCGGGCTAGCGGCCGCACGGGGGAGTTTTCCCCGGTTAGCAGCGGAGCGTACATCACTATGTTACTGTCCCACGAAACCACTTGATCGCTATGAATGACAACATCGAAAACCAGACCCACGCAATCCTCAACTCGCCCAGCTATCGCTTGGCCGAAAATGACACCGAATTTTTGCACCGGCCCGAATTGCGACCCGTCCGGTTGCAGCTTGAACTGTTGAAGCCGGAAATGATCCTGAAAGAGCATTTTGTTGTATCGACGGTCGTCGTCTTCGGCGGGACACAGATTGTCGAACGGGCGGCGGGCGAAGAACGCCTGCGAAAAGCCCGGTCGGCATTGGCCACCGATTCGCAAAATCCCAAACTCATTCGCGAGGTCGCCCGCTCTAATCGCTTGTTGGCCAAGAGTCATTTCTACGACGCCGCTCGCGAGTTCGCCCAAATCGTTTCGCTCGACAATCAGCGAAGCGACCGCCGCGACTATGTCGTCGTGACGGGTGGCGGGCCGGGAATCATGGAGGCCGCCAATCGAGGTGCGGCCGACATCAACGCCAAATCGGTCGGCTTAAATATCGCCTTGCCCTTTGAGCAAGCTCCCAATCCGTACATCACGCCCGAACTCTGCTTTCAATTCCATTATTTCGGCCTGCGCAAGATGCACTTTCTAATGCGGGCGAAAGCACTCGTCGGCTTTCCCGGCGGCTTTGGTACTCTCGACGAGATTTTTGAAACGCTCACGTTGCGACAAACGAATCGAATGCAGAACATCCCCGTCATTTTGTATGGCCAAGACTATTGGAGCAAAGTCATCGACTTCCAATTTTTAGCCGACGAAGGGGTCATTCATGACGAGCATCTCGATTTAGTTCAGTACGCCGAAACTCCCCGCGAAGCCTGGGAGTTGATTTTGAAATTTCATGGGAAGTGATTGGCAAATAGCATTTTTCAAAGACGCTTCCCCGCTACCACTCCGTTTCCAACAAATTCACAGCGGACCCTACAACTTACGAGCGACGTACCTACTTATAAATTCACAGCCCACGAGCGACTGACGACAATCACGACCGTTATTGATGCACCGGTCCCTAATGGTGCTACTTTGCCAGTGCGTGCTGTTCGGGCTTGATGTCTTTGGTGAAGCCGTTCGCTTTGAACGGCGTCGGTTTGTAATCACCGACGATTTCGACCTTCGATTTGTCGGCGATTTTGTCCTCCAGCCCTTGGCACCAATAGGCCGCATTGACCAACATCCGTCGCGTTCCTTCGGCGGTCAGGTCTTGGCTCGAACCCATCGTCGTCGTAAAGATGCGGGCAGTTTTTCCAAACGCTCCTTTGTACGACTTCGTCCAGGCGACCGGCATCATCGGATTGTTCTTCGGGCCTTCAATCGGCTCATCGTCCATTTTCATTCCGCTCAACACGGCACCTAGAACCAGCGGTTGACTATCGCCGAACAGGGGAATGTTTACGGTATAGACATCGGTCGTGCCCCAGATTGTGTTCGGCTCGATCCCCTTCAGAATCGGATGCGATTTTTGTTCCGGCACGATCATGCCGCGGGTGCTTTGCTTGCCGTGACCACCGTGATGATTGACCCAGGTCTCGCCAAGGACTTGCTTGCCAAACCCACCCGGCCAATCCTTGCTGTTGTGGTCATATTTCGCGAATAAGCCCTTGTTGCCGGCAAAGGCGTGCGTGGCCGTTCGCAACGCGATGATCGGCTTGCCCGACTCAATGTACTCGACAATCGGCTGCATCTGTTCTTCGGGCAAGTGGCGAAACCGCGTGAAGATAATCATCAGGTCGGCCGTCTTCAAAGCGTCGGTGCCGGGAATGTTGCTGACGTTCGGGTCGATGCAGCCGGTCTTCGGGTCAATCGCAAACAAGACCGTACACTTGAAGCCATGCTGCGTCGCAAGGATTTTTCCCAACTGCGGCAAGGCTTCCTCCGAACGATATTCTTCGTCGCCACTGATGAGAACAATGTGCTTCCCTTTGCCCGGCCCGTCGAAGCCGTCATAAACGACGCTCGAATTTTCGGCGTGAGCCGTCGGGGGAGCGAGTGATAGGAGAAAGGCGAACAGAGCGGAGAGGAGGGCGAGGTGTTTCATAGGTGGGAGGTGAGGGGTAGGTGGTGAAGGGTGGGAAAGCCGACCGCTGTAGTTTACGTAGAACCAGCGGGACGATTCAACCGGGCGGCGAAATTTTTCGCGGTTTCTATTTCCCAGCGGGCGGGGAGGTTGCGTCGGATTTGCCGGACGTTTCCGCCGGAGAAGCCGCCAGCGGCGACGGAACAATACGGAAAACCAGGAGTGCGCGGACCTGTGTTGGGCTGTCTTCGGCAGGTTTCGCGGCGAATTGGGCAGCGGGCAACGCAGCAGGAACGGCCTTTTCGACGGTTGGTTTGTCGGCTTGCCCTTTGTAAGCAGGTGTTGGTGCCACACCCGGCCCAGCAGCGGCTCCACTTAGCCCGCCCGCTGCACCGGCGGCCGATGAGGGATTTCCCGCCGTGGATCGCATCTGCGTAGACATCGGTGACTTTGGGGATACGGGAAGTGGTGAGTTTGCCATTGCCTTCCGACGAGTTTCGCCCGGCTGTGATTTTTCGTCCTCCGCTAGGTTTTTGACCTCCGAGTCGAGTTTTTTGTCTCCTTTGGTTTTGCCTTCTTCGGCCGCTCCTCTCGCGCTAAACGTCGAAAGTTTTTCGGCCGGAGCCGCCCGATTCACGGCGGAGAATTGCGGCGACTGCGATTGGAGCGTGGCAATCAGCTCGTTCAATTGCGATGGCTCGGCAACAACCTCGAACACCCGCACGTCGGCCTCGGCCGCATATCGGACAACCTTGAGCGTTGAGGGAATTCGCCCGTCGCGAATGGCCAGGGTGTGTTCAGCCCCTTGGTCCTTAGCTGGCATTTTACCGGCAAGCTCGCCCCCGACGATTCCGTCAATTTTTGCATCCGCTTTTTTCAAATCGGCAGATTCCTCTTTGGCAAATTTCCCCGCATCGTCGATTGCCGCACCGTTTTTTGCCGCATCATCGAACCGACCGCCGGCCGCTCGCACCACGGCGGGTGCCGGTTGATCCTGCGGTGCTTTCCCGGCTTCGTCGGATTCGGCATATAAATTCGCCCGGTCGCGTTCCACCGTAACCATGAAACGGTCCAACACGCCGAGCTTGACCGCCTCGACCGTCACGTCGATGTTGACGACAAGCAGTCCGCTCGGTGCGGCGGCAGATGAATCCGCATCAGCGACGCCCACCGCAGATGCACCTCCCACCGCAGATTCTCGCCACAAAGACTTTGCATTGATGGAAGCGGGCACGCGAGTCGCAGGCTCTGTTTGTTTTGTGACGGAGTCGCGTTGCTTCGCAAGGACAGCATTTAGACCGTCAATAACGGCTCCTTTTTCCGCAATTTCCGGTGCCCTCGCCGGATCAGCCGCCACGGGCATTTGGAAATTTTGCTTGAGTTGTAGCTCCTCGACCGGGCGACCGCTCGCTTCGTTCCGCAGGGGCTCAACTCGAAGAGATGCGGATTCTGGGGATTCCAGCCCACCGCCGCCCGAGGGTGCGATGATCGGCACGGGAACGGGATTCGATTGGGCAATCACATCCTGTTGGCCCACTTGAAACGTGGTCCGCTGAGGCGCATAGAAAATCAAAACCAGGACAGCGGCGGCCGCCACAGCGAGCCAACCGAAAACCTGTCCCTGCCGGGCAAAAATACTTTTCGTGGCAACCTCAACCGTTTGAACCGGAGATAAGGCCACCAGACTGGTTGCCTCCTGTTGTTCGCGCATCGCTTGTTTTGCTGCCCGAATAACGCTGGCCGCAAAATCGAGACCAAGGCGAAACTGTGGCAGAACTTTCAAGCCCGACCGGACCGCCAAAAGTTCATCGTGCAATTGCCGAAGCTCGGCCTCCTCCCCCAAGCGACGTTCAATCTGCGCAGCCTCATTGGCGGGCAATTCGCCATCGAGAAAAGCGTTCAGAATTTCGACGGTTGAACGAGACATGAAGGAATTAGGAAATGATGAATGATGAATTATGAACGATGAATGCTAAAATGCTAGTCGCTAACGGCGAATTGCTATCTTCACTTCAAATCTTCTTGCAACGATTCCTTCAGTTGCTCGCGCAGTTCCAGCCGGGCGCGGTGCAGGCGGCTGCGAACGGTACCGACGGGCAGGTCTAAAATTTCCGCGATCTCTTCGTAACTACAATTGTCAATTTCGCGGAGGATCAAAACGGTGCGGTGTTCCTCACCCAAGGCGGCCAGTGCGGTCCGCACTTGAGCAATTCGTTCCTGACTCTCGATCCGTTCGGTCGGTGCCTGATTGTGATCGAGCGGTTCGTTGCCCGAAAGTTCGCGTTGCTGGTCGATGCTGACCGTTGTTTTGTGTTTTCGCCGTTGGCTAATCGCGACGTTGAACGCGATCCGATAGAGCCAAGTAAAAAACGCGGAGTTTCCTTGGAACGTGCTCAACTTGAGAAAGGCCTGTACAAAGGCGTCCTGGGCCACGTCTTGGGCTTCCTCCGTTGAGCCGACGACGTGAACCAACGAGTTATACAACCGATCTTGGTACTTCGTGACCAAGCGGCCAAAAGCGTCGGAATTTCCGGCGAGCGTCTCGGCGATCAGTGGGGCATCGTCGTTCACAATCACTCCGATTAGTCAGACGCGAGGAGAACGGAAAAAGTTCCACCGGAGGTTCTTGGCCGCCGTAAGTGAATAGACCGAAAACACTTAGGATGACCTTCTGCAAGCCGGACCATTCGCCCGAAGTACTGGTTTTCATACTTTCGGAGGATCGGTCTGCGAACGATCCACTATTGAATAGCTAACACCGCCAGACCCCTGCGCGTCAAGTGCCCACTGGTTTGCAACCCCGTGTCAGACGACCGCCGAACCGTTATATTGTGCAACCGGGGTGGCCTTGAAATCTTGATGTTTTGCCGAAAGGATGCGCCGTGTTGCAAGTACAAACTGAACATGTGTTGGTCGTGCCGACCAAGTTGTTTCACCAGTTGGGCCATTTCCAAGGTTTCTCGACCGAGGTGGATCGGTATCTGGGCGAACTCCTCAATCCAGCCAACACCAGCTTTCACCCCCGGCCCGAAGTCGAAGAAGACCCCAGCTTCAAACAATTGATTCCCTATGTGATCTTTCGACATCGCGACGCCGCCGGTCACACAACCTTGTTTCATTACACCCGCGGCAAAGGCCAGGGCGAAGCCCGCCTCCATAGCAAGCGGAGCGTCGGCGTCGGTGGGCATATTTCGTCTGACGATTGTACGAGTGGCGAAGTGGTTCCCTATGCCGAAGGAATGCGCCGCGAGTTGGCCGAAGAGGTGCATTTAGAAACTCCCTACACCGAACAATGCGTCGGTTTGATCAACGACGACGAGTCACCCGTCGGACGAGTTCACTTAGGCGTCGTTCACATCTGCGACGTTGCCGAACCGACCGTTCGTTCCCGTGAGACCGACCTGCTCGACAGCGGTTTTGCACCGGTCGAAGAATTGCTCGCCGATCTCAGCCGGTTTGAAACGTGGTCACAAATTTCGCTGAAGGCACTATTTGGGAAATAAGGCGTAGGATGAGGGTGCCGAACGTCGCGACGCTAATGGTCCGTCAGCCGGTCGCGGTGTGTTCATTGATCGGCAGAACTATGTTCAATTTCCAGCGGAGCCGCGTTCAATTTTCAGCGGAGCTGATCGGTCGAACGATGATGCGGTTGCCCCGAGCTTCAATGACGACGACCGAAACGCCCCGATCCACAAAATCACCGTCGGACATGACATCGACGATGTCGTTGCCAAATTGAGCCTTTCCGGCTGGCGCGAGGGGCGTGGCCGTGGCACCTGTCTGCCCCATGAACCGGGAGTAATCGGTCAAGGCCTCTCGACGAGCCGTTTGTTCCCGCTCTTTTTCGGTCGGCGGTTGCAAGAGTACGCGGTTGAAGCCGGGCGTGTGCTGGAGAAATCGGCGCGCAATCGCCCCGATTCCAATGGTGAATACACCCGCCGCAGCAATGCTCAACAACGTGTCGCGAAATTGTTCGACTTGATATTCGTTGCGCGGAATGATGTACGTTTGGCTCAAGAGAACAAGCGACGCTAAAATCATCAACCCGCCGCCGAGACCAAAAATAGCCGCGCCCGGAATGATGAAAATCTCGATCAACAAACAAATCACACCCGAGACAAACAGCAGCACTTGCAACCAGCCTGCCGTTCCGTTGAGATGTCTGCCCCAAAAATAAATCAGGAAACAGATGAACGAGATAAACCCGCCGAGTCCGATCCCCGGTGAATGTAACTCCATGAAAAAGGCACCGAAGCCGACGGCCAACAACAGGAACGACAATTGCGGAGCGGCCAACGCCCGCAACAAGGTTACGGCCCAGCCCGGCTCGACGGCGGGTGGATCACGTTCTAAACCGATCATTTTGCGAAACTCTGTGTCGTCGCGAACGGTTTCGGCGACACCCAACTCGTTCGCCCGTCCGTCCGTCAACCGCAGCATAATCCCCGGCCGAGTAATTTCCTCGCCTTGCAAATAGCCCGCCCCGGCACCCTCTTGGTCTTTGAGTTCCTCATTGGACCAGTATTCGTCGCGTCCTTGTCGGGTGAACTTGAAGACTTTTATTGAGGCATCGACCATCGCCGCGCCGAGCGACCAAGAACGGTTTTTCTTGGGGGCAATTCCCGAGCGATAGGCCAAGACCAAATCGGACGTTTGTTCCCGATTGAGATTGACGCTTCCCGGCCCGCCGAGAAAGCTCCCCTGTTTCATCACGATCTGATCACAGGCCAGCGCAATCAAGGCGGTTTCACTCAACGCCTGTTGCGTGACATAGGCGACCGTTTGGATTTTGCTCGAATCGAGTTCGGCGATTTCGACGGCCAGTGATTGTGCTTCAGCCGGATCGCCCCCCGGCGAGTTAACGTCGAACAAGATGAGATTGGAACCGTTTTGAACCTCTTCACGGATCGAGAGTTTGATGTTGTCTACTAACTTGGCAGTGATCGGTTCATGGATATAGATTTTTTTGGCTCGCCATTCGCCCGAAGGTCGTTCGCGAATGGCTTCCGGAGAGACATTGAAAGCCTTGGCCAGCGAGATGCGATCTTTGCACAGATAACTGACGAAGCCCAAACCGGCGGGCGAGGCGATTTGCCCGGCAAAAAATCCGGGGCGCGGTTTGATCTCTTCTTGAGCCACAATCGTGCGGCGTTTTTTCAAGTCATCTAAATCTTTTTCCAGGATGTACTCTGTCCCAGCGTCGGTCACAATTTTGAGTACGAGCAATTGCTTGTCGAGCATTCCAAGTGCCAGCGCGAGGGGGATCGTCTTACGACGGTCGGCGATTTCGGTGTACCCACTGCGGACGACGCCAGCAATCACGTCCTCGTCGATTCCCGCCTCGCCAATTTCCGCATCCGGAGCCATGACGATTTCGTCGCACGCCATTGCCAATAAAACGCCATGCCCCTTGATCGACTTTGGGATATACGCGACCGTGCGGACGGTGGACATTTCGCGACTCGATAAAAATCGAGCGAGATCGAGGGCCTTGCCAAACTCGCTGCCCTGCCCAAATTGACTTTGGCCCGGGTTGATCTCGACGATCAAGATTGGCCGGGAATCGCTCTTGGGAGCTTTTTCGAGACGCCGTCTGATCTCGTCACGAATTCGGGACTCGTTATTTCCGGTCAAAGGGAGCGTGACCTTGACCAGCCAGGCGGTCGTCGGATTGGCGTTTTTCGCTGCGGCACCACCGTCCGCAGGCGCGGCAGGACGGGCGTTTTCCACACCGTCACCCGCACCCAATAGGCAACAACCCATCGCCATGAGGCTGAGCGAGGCGAATATCCGAAGCGAACGCTCTCGAGAGCGGTGATTGACTTGCCCGGGAAACATAAATTGACACCATCCATCGGGCGTAAGTGGTTGTCCGCCTTACGGTTTCCTACACGGACTGATTATAGAGAAGCGGTTCACGGAGTCAAATCGTGGAGGGATGGGAAAACAAGCGGTAATTTCCAATCCTCGCCATGTAACCTAAAGAAGGGCCTTCCATTTACCCCACTTGTGGATATTTATTGGTAAATCTTTGCAAAACCACTGCCTTCACCGAGTTTTATGAATACAAGGGTTATTTTGGTTGAAGTGTTTTTCCTGACAATCTAGTGTAGTGTCTCGTAAATATCATTACTTATAAACATTTGCGGGGGCTTCATCTTTAACAGGGGGATGAAACCTATGAAAACGGCACCGGTCATTACGCTTTCGGCCGACGAACGTCAGACGCTTGCAGCACGCCCACACGCTTGGTGTTGCTGCGCGCCAAGATGGTTCCGCGAAATCACGGATAAGCGAATTCGGCGGGGCACTTTTCGCAACGTAGGGCAATTGATCGCGGCCATCAAGGAATTCATTCAGCATCATAACCAAGACTCGAAACCCTTCGTGTGGACCGCGAAAGCCGACGCCATCCTGGCCAAAGTCGCCCAGGCTCGCGCCACCCTCGATAAAATCCCATCTGCGTGAGACACTACACTAGGCCCCATGTAACCAGGTATCACGGCACAACCACGATCGCTGCGAACACGATCCTCGTGAAGTTCACTTATGCGGGTGACACGAATGGCGACGGGATCATCAATCTCGACGACTATCAAGTGATCGACGTGAACATCGTCGACGGGACGGCGACCACGATCCCGCTGCCGGAACCATCGTCGTTTGTCCTCGGCTTCCTCGGTCTGCTCGGCTTGCTTCTGGCCCGCCGTCGTCGGGGCCAGAAGTCGTAATATCCGTCCGCAACCATCATGGTCCGCTGTGCGGACCTTGTACACGCGGCGTCCCGCCGCGTGTCAAAAAGCGGCGAGACGCCGCTTGTACAAGTGCCGGATCCGCTGCGCGGACTTTCGTTTTTTACACAACTGTTCCGGGACGACTTAGGGAGTGCGGGCGAGAAATGGGGCGTGAAGTTTGGCTGGCAGTGAAAAGGAACAGGGGCGAGAGCCGGTTTTCCCGGCAGAGATCGGCACTTGTTTACCTTCTTCGAGACCTCGCCAGTGAACGAATCACCAACTACTTCTCCTCCTTCTTCTCATTCTTTACGTCAACCACTGGTTTTGGAATCAGTACCAACTTAACCTTGGTTCCTTTTTCCGGAATTTTTTCGGTCATGGCTTCGAAGTTGAGGTCGTCGTTCTGATCCGAACTATGGATCGGCAGGTCAAGCATCGCGCCAGGAAAGTTTGAGACGCAAATAAAATCGCCCGACTCGGCGCGATAATGTTCCTTGCCGACGTCATCTTTCCAAAAGCCGCTGCCCGCGAAGACCCAAGGATAGGCCATCTCTTTTTTTGTTTTGGTGTCGCGAATCCAATTTTGGGCCTTGGTCTGTTGCGGTTTGCCTTGCGCGTCGGTCCAGAGGACATAAATGTCGATCTCGTGACCAGTCGCCGGTTTGTACTCCGGCCGAAATTGCGACGGCGTCCCGACCTTGGCCCCGACGGCGAGCAAGCCAGCATGAACGACCTTGGCTTCGGTTTTAACCGCGACAATTGACTCGTGTTCCTTGGAATTTTTCAAACAGGCGAACATTTCCAAAGACCCACGAGTGAGACAAACCTCACCATCCATCACAACGAATTTCTGCTTGGGGTCGATCCAGACTTTGTATTCGAGATGGAGCGGTTTCAGGTCGTCCTGATTGATCGTGATGGTTTTTTCGGTTGGCACATCCGCACCGCACGCGACGAGGGTGCAGAACAAAGTGCTCGACGCGACGAGAGTCAGCAAATAATTTCTCATTTGACGAAATTCCTCTGAGAATTGGCCCACGGAAAGTGAATGGGGACGAAATCATCACCCGCTCCTGTTATGATACCCGGCCGAGGCAATGACTTGCAACCTGGAAGATGCGATTGGTGGCCTTCACTGGTTTGAGAGGTGTGGGGGAAGGCCGCACAATCGTTCCGCAAGTTTCCGATCTTCCGGCCGGACCAACATCGTGACTGGTTCGAATTCGGAAATCGTCTTGGCAATCAACGCCAAGTTAGCTTGCACGTCGGGCAACAGGTCGTCCCAAATCTCTTTCCGCGCAGCGAACGCCATCCAAGTCCGCTGATGATTGGCCCCTTCGTCAGGCATGAACCAACCATCCTCGGCGGGAGAATTATTGTTCACTTGTGCCGCCCCAA
>JAYUFG010000373.1:0-11683 GCA_043738845.1 Planctomycetaceae bacterium | reverse complement strand
TGCGTCGGCTTCGTTTTGATGCCGGATCACGTTCACGCTTTGGTGTGGTTTCCGAAAACGGGCCAATTGACCAAATTCATCCACGAGTGGAAACGACTATCGAGTTACTATATTCGCGAGTGGTATCGAACGAACGCCCAGAACTACGTCCGAAGTTTTGGCGAAGGGGATAAGTTCTGGCAGCCAAAATATTATGCGTTTGAAATTTACAGTCGTCAGAAGATCGAGGAGAAGCTAAACTACATCCACTTGAATCCGGTGCGGTCAGGCTCGGTTTCAAGTGCCCCGATTGGCGATGGAGTTCGGCCCGCTGGTATGAGCAACGTCGGAGCGTCGGCGTGAGAATTAACTGGGTCGAGTGACGACGTTAAAAGAAATGCCTCTTGGCTGCGCCCCAGGTTGCAAAAGCAACCTGGGGCACCCGCGAACAACGCCAATCCCGATTTACACTGGAATCCAAAAACCGGTGATATTTTTGTACCGAAACCTGGCGGCGGATTTGGACCCACCGGATTCAACGTTTTTGATTATATTGACGACGACTGAGAGAAACCTTTTTATGACGCCTCAAAATGGTAGTTTTCCGAAACGCTATGCTAAAGTAAGTCGAATCGCAGAGCAGATTCTGCACGGACCAAGGGCATTGACTTTTCCGCATGACCCTTCGGGGCGTTCGAGTTGGCTCGAACCAATCATGCGTATGACCATCCGTTCCCAAATCCCTAGTAGGACCGAATCGTTGGGCATTTATTGCAGGCCCAACTCACTTGATACCGATACCATGACGCCAATCGTTCTAAGAATTGTAAGTTGGGACAGAGAGGGCGACAAGCAATTGTTCCGACGCGGGGAGGTACCCAAGCCAAGTATAATCAAGGCGTGCATTGAAATCGATCATGAAACAGAGTGTCGAACAGACGGCATGTTGCGAGTTCTCGATCAGTCGCTGTCACAGTTCCAATTCGCAGTAGAAGGCTTAGCCCAAAAGAGTGTCGATTCTGTGTTACATGATGTACCAGGCGCACAAACGTTGAATACAGAAGCTGTACAATTAGGGCTCTTTCGGACGACTCGTTTCCAACAAGTTGAGCTATTTTGGACGGCAATTCAAGGAAAGTTGTCCGTTTTTGACGAAGCCTGGATGAAACTATTTGAATTCCTCGGATCAGTGGCGTTTGGAACTGCCGAAAACAAACATTTGGACCTCAATGAAAAGTTTCCGGAAATAATCGAGTAGCGTCCTGCGGTGACTCGACTTTTTTCGTCCCTCACGGCCACTGTGCTGAATGCTCTTTGACAATTCGTAATGGCTTCCTGCCAAAACACATCAAGCGGTTCAATTCAGTGAGCGGGCTGAATAGCTCGAACGCAGCTTTACCGCCGGTGTAACCGTCCGGCGACTTTCGAGGCTGCGTTTTTCAATCGCTTGATCGGCAAGCAGTTAACGACGACCGATATATACCATGCGGTAACCACCCAACCGCCGTCGCGGAAAAGGTGTCAGGAACCGTTGTTGTAATTCGTAGGTGGCCCGCAGTGGTTCCCAACCTGGGGCGCAGCGAAGACGCAACGGTCGGGGTGAACGTCGCGTTCGTCGCCAAGAAGCCGACCGAGAGTTCCAACTTCGCACCCCGCTTGCCGCAAACGAGTCCCCACGGCTTCGCACACGGTGAACCGCGCGGCCGACACGAACGCCGTTCGTATCGCGGCTTGCGAATCGTGTTTCCCCTATTCATCGTTCATCGTTCCGCATTCATCGTTTCCTTGAAAACCCCGCAATTTCTCGTGTGAAAAACACGCAAAACGACAACACCACCCTTAAATTTGCGATTTTCCCGACGATTTTGCCACGCAGGGTGTCCTAACTGTCGCCTCAAATCTTCCCGGTCGCGAAATAACGTTGTTCACAACACTTCTGGCCGTCGGCAAAATGGCTCAATTTTACCCCCCCGACAAAATGCTCCCAATCGGCTATAATGCGAACACCACAGGACGATGCTCCTGGGTTAGAAATCGGGCAAATTCACCCGGTAATCCGGGAAAAATTACCCAGCAATCCGGGCAAAATGTTTCAGTAAATTGCGAATCGGCAGCTTCTTCTCTTCGCGTTTTCAACGACCCAATTCCCACACCTTGCTTCGTGGAAACCAACATGCGAACCAACCCCAAATTTCAAATGATGACACGAAGGCAACCTCACGCAGACTGTGAATTCGCAGACGGGCGACGATAAAAAGGGGACGTTCGATTTTTCTCGTCCAGAATGCCCTCTTCCTTCGCTAAATTTCCCTATTTATTCCAGGGATAGCAGATAGTCCGACCGTCAGCTTACAATATCTCGGCCGAAGCAACGAATACCCTGTCGGGCCGATTTTTCGTTTTTTTCAAAATCGACGATTTCCGCCTGTTCAAGGTGAAACAGTCCGGACCGACCAAGGGTATTCTCGATGAACACCAACACCCCTGCCATAAAGGGCCACCGGTTGGCCGACGAAGAACTACGAAATCTGGTCGAACGCTGTCTGGCGGGCGAAAATGCCGCCATTGTCGATCTGATTGACCGTTTTCGTGGTCAGGTTTTCGGACTCTGTTTTCGCATGATGGCCCATCGCCAAGATGCCGAGGATATGTGTCAAGAAACTTTCGTGCGGGCGATTCGCAGCCTAAAAAACTGGGATGCCGCCCGAGAGTTTGAACCGTGGTTGTTGTCGATTGCCGGAAATCGCTGTCGTACGCTGTTATCGCTGCGGAAGAAGCGGCCCTTCAACGGTGCCGAATTGGACCTGATTGCGGACGATTCGCCCGACCTGCAAGCGGCCGGAAATTTGGCCGAAGAGGTCGCCCTCGTGTTGCGGGATGTGCGGGAAGATTATCGTCGGGCATTTTTACTGTTTCACGAACAAGAGTTGAGTTACGACCAAATCGCCGAGACGCTCGCCGTTCCGTTGGGAACCGTCAAAACCTGGGTTCATCGGGCACGGCGAGAGTTGATCGACCAATTGAAAAAACGAGGAGTGATTGGGGAGGAACGCCATGCGCTGCGCCGAATTTGAATCTCGATTGAACGACTTGCTCGACCGCCGAATGCGTCCCGACGCCGATGCACTGTTGTGTACACACGCCCGAAAGTGCGAGTCGTGCGGAGAACGGTTGTTTGCGCAGGAACTTTTGTTCGAGGGTCTTTCCGCACAACCTCGTCCGGAGCCGTCGGCCGATTTGACCGAAAACATTTTGGCAGCATTGCGTTTCGACACGGTTGGAACTGAGAATAATAAAGGAACGTTGGTTTCTCCGGCAAGAGGGTTCGGATACGAATTCACTGCGGGACGCATTGCCTGGGCGGCGGCGGTCGCGGTTGTTCTCGCCGTCGGAGTCGGGTTGTACTTCAACAGTCTTTCCGGGCAAGTTTCTCCAGCGGCCAGCGGTCCGACGCAGATCGCACAACTCATACCGTCGAACGGGTCGGTCTCGACGAGTCGGCCCGTCTCGGTATCTATATCTATCAATCCGCTCGATCAGCCGGAGTATCTGGACCGAATGAGGGCGTCCATTTCGGACGTTCCCAACTGGGTCGGAGAGGTCACAACCGGCCTGCGTCCCCTGACCGATTCGATGGAGGCGGCCCTCGACGCGCTGCGTAGTTCCGTCCCAAATTTTCGGAACGCGGGTTAGAAAATTCACATTCTATGCGCGACCGCTCGAAATCCTTAGTGCTGCCGATCTTTTGCGTCACAATTTTTGCCGCAGTCTGCGCAATACTCCTCGGTATCGCAGGTGCTTTCTTGTCCTCCGCTCACGGAACGTCGCTCGTTCCCTTGGCATTGATTGCCGTCTCATTACTGGGAACGGCTGTGATGCAGGTTGTCACCAAACTGGATGTCCGCATTCAGGATTTGGAGCGAAAATTGGCCGAGCGGGATGTGCCAGAGAAAAAACCGGGCACCAAAACGGATTCCGCACCCCAGAGTTGATGAGATTGGCTGGGGTGCATGATCCGCCGCCGTTACTTCAATAACTCGGCCGCTGGGCGGTCCAAAAACAAAGTGCAGTTCGCGTGTTGTTGCAGGATCGAGGCGGGAACTTGCGGCGTTACGGCACCACGAACGGTGTTCCGGACTGCCTCAGCTTTGCGTCGATCAGGCACCGTCACGATGAGTTCCGCCGACTTCATAATGTGTCGCACACTCATCGAAATCGCCTGGGTCGGAACATCGGCCAGCGTCGGAAACCAACCCTCGCCCCACTGCTGACGACGACAAGCCTCGTCCAATTCGACAACGAGATACGGAACTTCCGTCTGAAAGTCGGCGGGCGGATCGTTAAATGCCAAGTGACCATTCTCGCCGATGCCGACCATCGCCACATCAATCGGATGTTGGCGAATCAGGTCGTTCAATCGCCCACACTCTCCGCGACAATCGTTCTCTCCGTTGATGAACTGAAATACTTTCACCGGCTGCGGCAATTGTTCAATGAACCGTTCCTTCAAATACTTGCGAAACGAGGCGGGATGCGTGAGCGGCATTCCAACATATTCGTCCAAATGAAACACGGTGACCTGTCCCCAATCAATTTCGGTTTCTTGGACCAACGCAGCGAGCATCTCAAACTGTGACGCGCCGGTGGCGACGATTAAATTTGCCGAACCGTTCCGCGTAATCGCCGCTCGCAGAGCGATTGCTCCCTGTGCGGCTGCCTTTTGCCCCATTTCGTCCTTGTTTTCACTGACGATGATCTGCATGTGGATGACTCCAATAAAACACCTTGGCGAATAATGGGAAGCAGGAATTGAGCCACGAGACTTCCGACCAGAGTCATCCGATCTCTCGTATATCGGTGATCTTTGCGGCTAGTTCCTAAAGTACGACGAAGTAAATCCGTCGCCGAGGACACAGAGCTTTACTTCTTACTCGGCGTTTCCCAAACTTGTTTGAGGACTTTGTAGATTTCCGGTTCGGCCTCTTGGAGTTCAGCTCGGTTGAACGGGAAAAAATCGTTGCTACCAAAATAGGCTTCCGTCATCTCAGCGAAAAATTCTTTATGATCCGTCAGGGCGTAGTGTTTTACCCTCTTGCCGTTGTACAGGAGCGTTTGCTCACCATGACCACTTTCCTTGTAATGGTCGTATAGTTCGCGAATTCGCGGTTCGTCGAAACCGAGTACCTGATCGTGATAGGCATGCGACAACTCATGCAAAATAACCCAGGGCTGTTCGCGAACATTGCGAATCGTCGCGACATCGGCAGCCCGCGGAAGATGGACACACTTTTCCAAGTCGGGGGAGTAACCGTTGGCCTTTAGCCAGCCTGCGCTGGGGTGATACTGCATCGATGTGAGCTTGCCATGATTCAGGTCGAGGACCAGCTTGACCTTTTGCAGTTCCTTAACTTTGTCGGCGGGGACCACGATTTTGATCTCGACGAGCTTCGCTTCGAGAAACCGCAATGTACGACTTCCTAACTCTTCATTCGGTGCCGCCAGTAAACGATCATCGACGGAAACTTGCCAGCCCTCCAGGTCGCGGGTTGTTCGCGAAGTCGGCAAAGGCGCAGTCTCGTCCTTTGCGCTGATGGAAACCACGTGGAGCATGGCGAGGAGAACGCCGGTCAAAACAAACGTCGCAGAAATTGAAGTTCGTCGGTTCATGGAGGTCTCGGATGGACGGCTTTGGAACAAGCCAGTAGGGTCCGCTGTGCGGACCAAAGTTGGGGTCATCGGCAAATCATGGTCCGCACAGCGTTTCCAATGAAATTGCGCGGACGGAAGTTGGTAAAATCGCAAGCAAAACATCGTGCGCAGTGAAACGTCCCCGACGAACTCAACTTACGCCTGGGAGTAACGACCGACAATCAGCGAGATGTTCTGGCCGCCGAAGCCGAAGCTGTTACTCAAAGCGTAATCAGCCTTTTGTTCCCGTGCAACGTGTGGAATATAATCCAGGTCGCACAACGGATCAGGCGTGTCGAGATTGATCGTCGGTGGCAAGACACCGTGCTGCATCGCGAGCAAGCAGATTATCACTTCCGTCGCTCCGGCGGCCGCGATCATGTGACCCAACATGCTCTTCGTACTGCTGACGGGCGTTTTATAGGCTTGTTCGCCGAAGACCGATTTAATCGCCAAGGTTTCAACCTTGTCGTTGACCTCGGTGCTGGTCCCGTGAGCGTTGATATACCCGACCTGCTCGGGGTTGATACCCGCATCGGCGAAGCACATTTTCAAACAACTGATCGCACCGCGACCTTCGGGATGAGTGTCGGTCAAGCGATAGGCGTCGGAAGTGGAACCATAGCCCAAAATCTCGCCGTAGATTTTCGCCCCCCGTTTTTTGGCGTGTTCTAATTCTTCCAGAACGAGCATGGCCGAACCTTCGCCCAGGACGAACCCGTCACGGTTGAGGTCGAACGGTCGAGAGGCTTTCGTCGGATCGGCGTTGTTCGTGCTGAGCGCGGTGAGCAAATTAAAACCAGTGACGCCAAAGGGATGAATCATGCTGTGCGTTCCGCCGGAGAGCATGAAATCGGCGTGACCCCGACGAATGAGTTCGGTCGCCTCGCCGACGGCTTGGCTACTTGCCGCACAGGCGGTCAGGCTGTTCGCATTCGGCCCCTGGGCATTGAACAACGAAGCGATATGCGCGGCGGGCATGTTCGGCTCTTGCTCGACCTCGACCATCGGATGGAGTGTTTCGAGTCCTTCTCGCGTGTAATGGACCAAGTCGAGCTCCACGCCATGCAGCGATTGCGACATCATTCTTGCAAAAGCAAAAAAGTCCTGCGGACCTTCGCCCGCTCCCATGTAAACGCCAAAGCGACGGGGGTCGATTTTGACGTCGGCCAATCCGGAATCTTGAAAGGCTTGCTTCGCTGCGCCCGCAGCAAACCGCGTATGTCGCGAGCGGAATCTCCAAACCGTGGCGTCTTCGCCCGCGTCGGCGATGGTCCAATTTTTGACCTCGGCCGAGATTTTCGTGGGAAAGTTGTGGGCGTCAAAAACGGTCGTGGTGGCGACGCCCGACTCGCCGCCGACCAAACGGGGCCACATTTCGGCGATGGAATTGCCCAGGGGAGTAACGCAACCAATTCCAGTGACAACAACACGACGTCGAATCATGGCGGTAAGATCAGGTCAGGGGAAGGATGCCGGCCGCCGTGCCACGAAAAATACATTGGGTGCGGTTACGCACTACTGGTCGTCGAGTAGCCCGCCGGGATTTGAAGCGGCTCGCCTGACTCGGTGCGGCCCACTTCGTACAATCGTACGAGGTGGAGCCAATTCAAAAAATCTTCGGGATGAAACAAGGGTTGCATATCGACTTTATCATCTAGGTGGGCGAAGAAAATCTCCGCCTCGGCTTGCAGGCGTTCACCCACATGACTCGTCGCTTCGACCATCGCCCCGCGCTCGTCCATGTCGCAAATCGTCGTGCGATAAATCAAGGTGTCGCCCGGCACAGCGGCAAAGTGAAACTTGACCTTCGACACTTTGGCCAACACGACCCGCTTGGCAAAGGCGTTATGTTCACCGACCAACAGTCCGCCCGTTTGTGCCAACCCCTCAACGATCAGCGAGTTGGGCATGATCGGCGCACAGGGAAAGTGATCGTGAATGTAGTCCTCCGCCAGCGAGACGTTCTTCACCGCAGTCGCGTGACGTCCACTCACAAACTCGGTATATCGGTCGATCCAGAACCAACGCATGAGCGGAATTGGGAATGAATGAAAAAGCGATTGCCAAAATGACAACGAAATTTGAGGCACCACGCGAAACTGACTGGCGAACTACTTCGCCTTGCCCGCGACATAATTGCACATGTCTTGCACCGTTAACAGGTTGCTAAAATCCTGCACGAGCGGGTTCTTCTCGAACTTTGACAAGTCGGCGAAGGGCATCCGCTTCTTCAGTTGTTCCAAGCCAGCGGTCGAAACACGCCCGTCCTTAACATATTCGGCATTGGTCAGAATGTCTTCGGGAAACAATTCGCCCCGTTCGATCTTGATCCCAAACGCTTTTTCGAGGCGAAACACAATGTCCAAAAAGTCGATGGATTCCGCACCCAGGTCGCCCACGAGCGTGGCTTCGGGCGTAACTTCATCTTCGTCCACTCCCAGGGCGTCCACCAAAGCGGTTCGAACTTTTCCAAAAACTTCTTCCGATGTCGGCATTGCGATCTTTCTCCCAAGTCAAATTCAAAAAGTGTGCTGTGTGTTTCTGACGTTCTGCGTTTGTGGTTTATACCGTTTGTTTTTTGTAGGTCAGGTACGTGGTACCTGACCTACGGCGTTTCGGTTTGTTTTTGGACGATGTTTCTTAAACGGTGATCGGTTGTCCTTCGGCCGGAATGATCGTTCGCACGGCACCGTTGCTGGCGACGACGCCCATCACGCCTGCCGCAGGAAAAAGCAGGGCAAAAAAGTCTCGCATCTTCGCGCGAACTCGTTCGTCGGTATCAGCGTGTAATTTGTTTTCGTCAGCCAAGTTGTAGCGGGTGAGGATGAGTCGTCCGCTAACATTCACTTTGCCGTCCACAGTCCCCTGGGCCTTCAGCGTCGTTTCGGTCGCCGTCTGGCTCATGATTTCCGCCGTCACGAGGAGCGTTTGCCCCGGCCGCACAAAGTCGGCGTATTTCACATTGCGGGCTTCTTTCAGGACGACAATGCTATGGGCAAAGTTTTCCGACGCCCGGATCAACCACGACCCCGCCTGGGTCATGGCCTCAAGCATGAGGACGCCCGGCATGACGGGAAACAACGGAAAATGGTCCGCGAGGTATTCCTCGGCCGCCGCCAAGTTCTTAATCGCTTCAATCCGCTGACCAGGAGCTATCGCGACGATTCGATCCAATAACGTAAAACGCATACGCCGACGGTTCCCTGGGATTCATTCCGACTGAAAAACAAAGTGGTTTAATTTCGTTTAAGCCCCCAAGTATAGTCGGCGGGGCCATTTTTCACAACGGTGAAAGGGAAATGGGGTGTCGCCTGCCGAAACGGCCAAAATGCCCCGTTTTTCCTGTTTTTGCGTTGCAACCGTAGCGTCGGAAGTCCTTGAACTACAATGAGTAACGGCCACGTCATCAATTCGCCCGGCGAGCGGGGGACGTAAGTCCCCTGTTCTTATTGGAACGCAAGCAATCCAGAAACTTACCATCCGACCCAAATCTACCGAAGCCATACAACATCCGCTACGATATTGAAAACATGCCTTGGCCCACCCTCTTAGGATCAACTTGCCATGAATTTGCCTCGCCGAGATTACCCGTCCAATTTTGGTTCTCACTATCGTTCGACGCGCAGGTTCATCGTGTGCGTCGTGGGGATCATGCTCCTAGTACTGATTTGGCAGATTCGTTCAGTATCAACCGCAATCGCGGCTGACGCTCCACCGAATACTGCCTCTCTGCCGCCCACCTCCACGCGACCGAACATCGTCTTCATATTTTCCGACGATCATGCCTTTCAGGCCATCAGTGCCTACAACGATCCGCGAAAATTGATCGACACGCCGAACATCGACCGCATCGCCAAAGAGGGCGTTCGCTTCGATCGCTGCTTGGTCACGAATTCGATTTGCGGACCCTGTCGGGCGACCGTCATGACCGGCAAGTATTCGCATCGCAACGGGTTCTACAACAACTCCAACAGCAAGTTCGACGGCAGCCAAACGACGTTTCCAAAACTGCTGCAAGCCGCCGGTTATCAGACGGCCGTGGTTGGAAAGTGGCACCTCATCAGCGAACCGACCGGTTTCAATTTTTGGCAAATCCTGCCAGGCCAGGGAATTTATTACAACCCGCCGATGGTTCGCAATGGCGAAAAACTCAAGGTCGATGGCTACGTGACCGACATCATCACCGACGTTTCGCTCGACTGGCTGAAACAACGCGACCGCACGAAGCCGTTCGTGCTGATGTGTCAGCACAAGGCACCGCATCGCGAGTGGATGCCCGCCTTGCGTCATTTGAATCACGACAACGATCGCAAATATCCGGAGCCGGAAACGCTGTTCGACGATTACGCCGGTCGCGGGATTGCTGAACACGATCAGGACATGACGATTGAAAAGACGATGAACAATCACGACCTGAAACTCGGGCCGATGCCGCAATTGACGCCCGAGCAAAAGAAGGAATGGGACGCTTATTACGAGCCGCGGAATGAGGCATTTCGCAAAGCGAACCTGTCGGGCAAGGATTTGGTCCGCTGGAAGTATCAACGTTACATGCACGATTATCTCGGCTGCGTTCGCAGTGTCGATGAAAGTGTTGGCAAAATTTTGAAGTATCTCGACGACGAAGGGCTGAGCCAAAACACGATTGTCGTGTACTCGGCCGACCAAGGTTTTTACCTCGGCGAACATGGCTGGTTCGACAAGCGGTGGATTTTTGAAGAGTCGTTGCGGGCACCCCTGGTCGTGCGTTGGCCCGGCGTGGGGAAGGCGGGAACAGCCTGTTCGGAGATCGTCTCGAATCTCGATTTTGCGGAAACCTTTTTAGAAGCGGCGGGCCAACCGATTCCGCCGGAAATGCAGGGCCGCAGTTTCATTCCCTTACTAAAAGGCGAAACCCCAAAGGATTGGCGGACCGGATTCTACTATCACTACTACGAGTATCCCGACCCGCACCACGTCCGCCCACACTACGGCGTCATTACGAAGCAATTCAAGCTTGTTCACTTTTACGGGACGGGCGAGGACTACACGGAACTTTTCGACCTGAAAAAAGACCCCCAAGAGATGACGAGCGTCTTCGCCAATCCGGATTACGCGAAAACGCGGCAAGACTTAGAGGAGCAACTTACAAAATTGCGCAAAGACTTGGCCGTTCCCGAGGTTGACCGGCCGGAAGTGTTTGGGAACAAGCCGGTGGGGAAGAAGGAAAAATGACGAATGCGTAACGATGAGCGATGAATTTACGTGCTTAGCCGCCGCGTCCACGCGGTGAGATCGCGTACCATTCGTTCTATCATTTCGTCCGTTCCCATAGAAACGCGATTTAGGATCGGATCATAAATTATTATCGTCTTTCGCTCCGCGAAAGGACGCTTTTTCGCCGTTGTGAAGGACGATATTGGGACCGTTATTTATGCGCCGGTCCTATAAGTAGTTCATCGGTCTGAACGATCAGGTGTGAACCTCCTTTCGAAATCCGATCCTTTTGGAGTGGCGAACTTCGGCACCGCGAAACCACCTTTCGACCGATTTGGAATGCACGGCCCCACGCGGATTTCCCGCCGTAGATTTCTTTTTTTGACGCCTGTCCGGGAAAGGCTTATAATCCGGATTCCAACTTGTACAAGCGGCGTCTCGCCGCTTTTTATCTGCATTGCACGCGGCGAGACGCCGCGTGTACGAAGGGGGAAGCCAATCATGCTTCGTCGTCCAATTGAGTTCGCCGACCGTCGTTCCTACCTGCTCGTCCTGCTCGTCCTGCTGGGGCTGGCCGTCGGTCTCATCGCATTAAGTACCGCCCAATCTGCCGCCCGCGCGGCCGAGCCGAAAAAAGTTGCCCTGCTCGTTGGCGTCAACAAGTACATGAAGGCCGGTCTAAATAATCTTGAATTCCCCGAGGTCGACGTCGATGCCATCGGCGCGGAACTAACCAAGCTCGGCTTCCAAGTTACGATCCTCAAAGGCAGTTCAACCGGCAAGAATCAGGCCACCCGCGAGAATCTCGAAGCCTTCG